>CAYHAB010000166.1:0-2995 GCA_964354505.1 uncultured Thermodesulfobacteriota bacterium | reverse complement strand
TTCCACTTCTTCAAAGTCAATGATGCAAATTGCGTTAAATCAAGAAGGTTGATTTTGCTTCTGACTGTTGCAACTGGAATCACAGGTGTAGTCTCTATGTACCTGACGACGATGATGGGTATTATTCCTATGATACCGGCAATGTATCTTGCCATAATCGTTGGGGCGATTCTCAACGGAGTCATAGCGGGGTATTTGACGGTGATAATCTGGAAAAAGTATCTTTCTCATCTCTTTCTTTGAGCGCGCGTTTTATTTTTGTTTCTTTCGAAACGACAGAGCCTTCGGCTGATGGATGCACCAAGGATCTTCGGCCAGATAATCGCCCATCGATTCTCCTGGCTCATGCAGGGCGCCACAAAAGTCCATAAGATCGGTGGTCACGCCATAGGCTCTAGCACGACATCCTCCACATACATCACGATATTCGCATAACCCACATTTCCCTTTGAGCTGGTCGAAGTCACGCAAAGCCTTGAAGACCTCCGAATTGAACCAGATATCTCTAAAGGATCTTTCGCGGACGTTCCCAAGTTTAAGAGGCATGTACGGACAGGGAGTAACCTCCCCAGTTGGATAGATACGGCAGTAATAAAGGCCTGCCATGCAACCTCGAACCCAACGCGACATGTCAACACCCTGTTCCTTAGCGATCCTCATGAATTGTGGCGCACATGAAGGCTTCACATTGAGTTTATGGCGGGCAGTTTTCGCGAAAGTATTCTTAATCATTTCCTCGTACATAGCGGGTGTTATATCGGCTATTTTTTTACCCCGCCCAGTAGGCACAAGAAAGAACAAGTGAAAATTCTCAACACCAAGTTTTTCAGCCAAAGACATGACATCGTCTATTTCGTCATAGTTTTGCTGCGTCAACGTCGTGTTAACTTGGACAAGCACATCATTTGCTCTGAGCGCTTCGATGGCGCTGATGGCTTTTTGCCAGGAACCTTGGATGCCTCGAAAGTCATCGTGGTGATCTGGAATATGGGAGTCCAAACTGATTGAGACCGTCTTTATTCCCGACTGTTTGAGCTTCTTTGCAACGGAATCATCTATCAAAGTGCCATTGCTGCCCAAACCCATCCGTAAACCTTTCCCTGTACCATACTCTATGAGCTCATAGATGTCCTTCCGCAGCAGAGGCTCACCGCCACTAAGTATCAGAAGCGGGTTACTGACTTCACAGATTTGGTCAATAAGACGCTTGCCTTCCTCTGTAGTCAACTCATCCGTGTGCTCTCTCGGAGCGGCGTTTATGTAGCAGTGGGAACATTTCAAGTTGCATTTCCGAGTGACATTCCAGGAAAGGACAAGAGGAATGTACTTTTCCGTATTTGTCGCGTCCGGCGAGTAGCCGAGTTTTAGGTAAAAGTCGCACTTCCCGTGGATAGCCATCCGTTTAGGCTGCGTAAACCCGAACGGGAAGGGCAACACGGTTTCCAGCATGGCTTTTGCGTGGGCGAAACAGAAGTGTGTACAAAAAAGCGATGCAACCGAGTCAGTTATGCCAAGCTCGCCACCGATATATTTGTGTCCGCCGTAGATTGGGCAGTTTAGGAACTCCATATGGCCATCCAAGGTTTCCATGTTCATGTTGTAGTTGATGTAATGATCACTTAGCATGATAGATTGGAGTTTTTCTCTTCGCAGCCCAACTTTAAGCGTTACGCTGAGTGCAATGTTGACTGTTTCTTGGCCGAATTTTTCTTGAACATTCTCCATGGCTGCTTTCAAGCGTGGAATGCCTATGGTTTTGGAGAACTCTGCCAAAGTTAGAAGCCCCTTTATTGTCTCGTATTCTTGTCGCAAACGTGTTTCCGTAACGTGTTTTGCCCATTCTTGGAATAGGTCTTGCAGCGCAGCTAATGCGCTAGGGTTCTTGTTTTCAAACATTTTTGCGATTAAGCGGGTTTTCTGGTTTAGTTCTGTGAATAGGCTGATTTTTTCGTTTGTAGTTAAATTCGCTTTTGCAGCAACCTCTCCTGGGGTTATGCTGAGTGGCACTGGAGGTTTTGTGAGTTCAGTCGCGTCAGAAACGAATTCCTCAAAGAAACGCCGCAACTTTTCATCAATGTCAGGCGCGCTGAGACCCAATTCTTCTAGGAGAACACGGGTTTCTGTTTCCATTTTGGTAACCATAGCCATATGGTAAAGTAGGGAGCCAGCCATGCCAGGCTCAGCTTGTTTACCTGACACACCGTAGAATATTTCTTGAAAAAGTCGCTTTGCGCCTTCATAATCTTCTTGAGCAATGCTATCTGACAATTTGTTGAGTTTTTCTCCTCTTTGCTTTAGGAGAAGCGCCCATTTGTGGCAGTGTCTCTCATCATAAGTTGTGACCGTAAACACCTGTCTTAGGAGTTTGTTACATTCGGTTTTTGTTAAAAAGGTAGTGGTTCAAAAGTCAGGAAAACTTCATAAAAGAAAAATAATGGTTTAAGAAGAATAAACAGCGGTTGTTATGCTGTTTTCTGAGTCGGAGATTGTCCACCCAAGGCTTCTTTGACGCTGAAGCCCAAGATGCCGGCAAGCCATGCCGTAACTGCTATCGGTACCTTGTATTCTACTGGTACGAAATCTGGAATTGCAGCAGCAGCTGTGCCAAAAGCTCCCAAGCCAGCACTCAATCCCACTAAGGCAGCTTGAACCCTGTTACTTAATCCCATGACGAAAATTCACCTCCATTATTACGAGTAAATCGGGCATATCCGCTTCCCAGAAGTCGCAAATCCGAAGGAGAAGGGAGAAAATGCAGAAGTCAAGCTTTAACCTCCTCGGAAGCGTAGCAATATTTGCGAATGGGGTCTGGATGAATTGTGGTGGGGGCCGCTGGGTCTTGAGCCCAAATGGGTTCGCAATCTTGCGTCAAAAAAGAAAATAGAAATTTAATGCCTACTCGGTAGGTTTACCATCGTACTCTTCTGGCTTAGCTTCTGCATCTGCTTTTGTGTGGCGCACAACCTTGTCTTGATGCTCTGGCGGCGAATAAATC
>CAYHAB010000165.1:0-28672 GCA_964354505.1 uncultured Thermodesulfobacteriota bacterium | reverse complement strand
GCACACTCAGCGCCACCTCAGGGCCAATCCCCGGAATGGCCTCCAGCTCCTCCGCGGTGACCTTATAGAATCGATCCATGGATTGCAGCTCGCGGGCCAGCACCTGTGCAATGTGCTCCCCCACGTGCCTCATCCCCAGGGCGTAGATAAAGCGCGCAAGGGCAGGATGTTTGCTCTCCTCCAATGCAATGATAAGATTTTTCGCTGACTTCTCGGCCATCCTCTCGAGGGTGGCAAGGTCATTATCGGTTAGATAGTAGAGGTCGGCGATATCTTTGACCAGGCCCTTTGCCACCAACTGATCGATGAGCTTCACCCCGAGGCCATCGATATCCATGGCCCGCTTGGAGGCGAAGTGCCTAAGCCTCCCCTTTAATTGGGCAGGGCACGAGATGCCGATGCAGCGGTGTATGGCCTCATCAGGAAGGCGGACCACATCAGATCCGCACACTGGACAGGTATCGGGCATGCTAAAGCGTTGTTCGGCCCCGGTCCTCTTGGAGGTGATGACCTTGACCACCTCGGGGATCACATCCCCTGCCCGCCGCACCACCACCGTGTCGCCGATCCTGATGTCCTTCTTCTCGATCTCATCTTGATTGTGAAGCGTTGCCCTCTTGACCTCCACACCGCCGATCCTCACCGGCGCCATCTCGGCCACAGGGGTCAGGGCCCCGGTGCGTCCTACCTGCGCCCAAATGGTAATGATTGTGGTGGTCGCCTCCTTTGCAGGGAATTTGTACGCCACGGCCCAACGAGGGCTCCGGGAAACCTCCCCGAGCCGGCGCTGAAGCGCAAAGTCATTTACCTTGATGACCACGCCATCCATCTCAAAGGGATATCCTTCGCGTTGTGCACTGACCTGTTGATAATAATCGGCGGCGTCCTGAATATCTTTGCATTGGCGGACCAGGGGATTGGTTCTCAACCCCCACTGGGGGAGGGCCTGAAGGACCTCCCATTGACTCGCAAACGCCTTCCCCTTTACCCTCCCGATACCATAGCAGAAGATCTTGAGGGGTCTCTGAGCGGTGATGGAAGAATCGAGCTGGCGGAGCGATCCTGCTGCGGCGTTGCGCGGATTAGCGAAGAGGGGTTCACCAATTTCCTCCCGCTGCTTATTGAGCTTTTTAAAATCATCGAGTTCCATATAGACCTCACCACGTACCTCCAGGCTATCGGGGGGCGCTGCTTCACGATCAATGAGGCGCAGGGGTATTGTCTTGATAGTCCTCACGTTTTGGGTCACATCCTCGCCGCTCACTCCATCCCCCCTGGTTGAACCTACAGTCAACTCCCCTCGCTCATAGATCAATTCGACGGCGACCCCATCTAATTTGGGTTCCGCCACATACTCAATCTCCGCGTTTGTCTTAAGGAAGCGCTTGACCCGCTGGTCGAACTCAATGATATCCCTTTCCTCCATGGCATTAGCCAGGCTCAACATCGGGATAGTGTGGGTGACCTTGCCGAAGCCATCAAGGGGAGGAGCGCCCACACGCTGGGTTGGGGAATTGGGGATTTTGAGATCAGGGGACTCCTCCTCCAACCTCTCGAGCTCCTTCATCAGGGCGTCATACGCGGTATCAGAAATTTCAGGGTCGTCCAAGACATAGTAGCGGTAGTTGTGATACTCAAGCTCCTTCCTGAGCTCTGCTGCCCTTTCCTCTGTCTCTCGTTGATTCATAGCGCTCTCCTCATGTTGTATGGTGATGAGCCACAAAACATTGTAAGGTCGACACACTTCTTTGTCAACAAACCCCTGTGATGGGAATCCAAGGTTGACTTCCATGAAAGGTTTGGGCACAATAGCAAAGGAAGTGGATAGGCCTCTGGTGGGCCTCCTGGACTTCAAATCCAGTGGCGGGTGTCAGGCATCCGCGGCGGGTTCGATTCCCGTGCACTTCCGCCACTTTTTATTTTCACCGCGAAAGGAGAACGTCATGTTTGGCATCGGCATGCCTGAACTGCTCATCATCCTTGGTATAGCCATCCTTGTATTTGGCGCTAGCAGACTTCCGGAGATCGGATCAGGTATTGGAAAGGCCATCAGGAACTTCAAGAAATCGATCTCTGAACCCCCGGAGATCGATGTAACGCCGAAAGAAAAAGAAGAAGACAAAGAGACAAAAGCGAAGAAGAAATAGGTACCGTGAGGCAGTGGTCGTCTATCTGGGATTAGGTTCAAACATAGGCGATAAAGTTGATAATTGTCTGCGCGCCCTTGAGGGGATATCCGCATCGGCTCATATTCATATACAAGCCGTCTCTTCCTTCTATAAAACAGAACCCGTAGGCTGCCGAGATCAGGATTGGTTTATCAATTGTGTAGCAGAGGTGTCTACCGACCTTCTCCCCCATCCCCTCCGGGATTTCTTGCAGGGGATCGAGAAGCGCATGGGAAGGATAAAACCCTCTAAGATGGCGCCGCGCATCATAGACCTGGACATACTCTTCTATGGAGCAGAGATCGTCGAAGAGTCGGACCTGATTATCCCCCATCCCCGTCTGCACGAGAGGAGCTTTGTCCTAGTCCCCTTAGCGGAGATAGCCCCTGATCTCTCCCATCCCATCTTGAAAAAGACCGTTAAGGAGCTTCTGCAAAAGACGGATGAAAAAGATGTGGAGCTATATGCCGCCCCGCCCGTTATAGAGGTATCACAGTGAGGTTGGGCAGCGTTCAAAGAGGCCATCGGAAGTTATGACGGAAAGGAGATTAATCGACCGTGGCTATTGAGTTCATCAGGACAATCAGCGAGGGGAAAAAGATCTATGGGATACTGCACCTCCCCCGAAACCCCTCACCTCCCTGCGTAATCGCCTCTCACGGTCTATTTAGCAGCAAGGATAGCGAGAAGTTCGTGGAGATTGGCGAATTCTTCTCCGCCCAGGGAATCGCCGTGATCAGATACGATCATCAGGGGTGCGGTGAAAGTGAAGGGGATCTGAGCAAAACGACGGTCTCATCCCGGATAAAAGACCTGGAGGCGATATTAGACCTGGCGGTTCATCATCCGCTTTTGGGCGATCACGTTGGCCTTCTCGGCAGCAGCATGGGCGGCTTTATCTCAGTGTTTAAGGGGGTATCGGATTTCATGGTGAAGGCCGCGGTCCTCTGGGCCACCCCTGTCCGTCTTGAAGGGAAAAAGGGGCTAACAGATGAGGAGGTCCTGCTGCAGAATGCCTTCTATAACGATGCAAAAAAATATGATGCCGGAAAGGCCATCAAAGGATTAAGCAACTGCCTTGTGCTGCACGGGGAGGCGGACGAAATTGTCCCCCTCTCTCACGCTGAAACCCTCTATCAAACGGCTCGTTCGCCTAAACACTTAGAGGTATTTCCCGGCGGGGACCACCGTTTTACCAACCCCCAGCACCGCACAAGGGCCATCCGGATGAGCCTCGAATGGTTTCAGCAATATTTGTGAAAGTCCCTATCCGCTCCTCGTGCTCCCAGAGGAATACAAGGTATCTATCCCTCCTTAATATTCAAACGTAAATCCCTTTTCCTGAAAAACCCTCAGACAAACATCGACTACCTCGGTATCATAGAGGGTGCCCCTGTTCTTTGCGATCTCATCTAATGCAATCTCAATACCGTAGACATTTCGATAGGGCCGGGGAGAGGCCATGGACTCAACCACATCCGCTACTGCCAAGAGCCTCGCCTCGAGGAGGATCTTCATGCCGGGAAGCCGGTGGGGATATCCGGAACCATCCATACGCTCATGATGTTGCAAAACAATCTGGGCCACCGGCCAAGGAAACTGTATCTCTCTCACTATATCGTAACCGCTTTGGGGGTGAATTTTTACGATATCATATTCTATGTCTGATAACCGGCCTGGTTTGTTGAGAAATTCAACAGGTACATTCATCTTGCCGATATCGTGAATGAGTCCGGCCATTCGGACACCCTCAATATGCTCTTTAGAAAGACCCATCTCTGCGGCAAGGGCACAGGCCAGGCGGGTTACCCAACGCTGATGAGCGGCGGTGTAAGGATCTTTTAATTCTACCGTTGCTGCCAGGGCATTAACCGTTGCGGCAAAAGTTTCCTGCAGTTGATCATAACCTTGATGAAGCTTTTTCTCAGCCTCCTTGCGCCTGTCAAACTCCTTTTGAAGGTCTGCGGAGAGTCTTACATTGGTCAACGCAATGTTGGCCAGTGCGGCAAAACAGGTGAGCACGGTCATATCGTCGTTCCCGAATTTTTTTCCATGTTCGATATGGGCGAGACCAAAAACACCTATGATCTTTCCTTCAAACGTAAGCGGCATAGCAGTAATCGCCCGAATGGTGTCCCATCGGGAATCCGGGTGCCGTCCTTCCCACGATTGGTAATCGTTCACTGCCATGGGACTGCCGGTTTGTAAAACCTTGCCTGCCAATCCGGCACCCTTTTTAACGTGAAATCCGATATGTTCGCTGTAAAAACCTAAAGCTTTTTTCAATTCCAGAACGTCTCCGACATGGTTGTATCGGTAGAAGAACCCGTGTTTGGCCTTCACTAAGCCTGCGACACGGCTAATGATAATCTCCATAAGCTCATCCACATCCAGCAGGCTGATCAGATCAATGACGGTATCGTATAGAGTTAGGAGGCTGTCATAGTGTGATTTTGGTTTGGTCTCTGATGCCTTCGATGCGGCGAGTTGTTGGCGAAATCTTAGCAAATCATTGATGAGGTGATTCTTGGCCTTTTCTTCACTGTGCATTCTGGTCACCTCCTAGAAAAAATATTGCACGTAATCTTTTCAGTTCCTTGGACAAAACGAAAAATACTAGGAGGAACACAATAGACGCCTTCTCAGAGCCCTTTTTAACCGGCTCTTGAAGGTAGGGGGGGTCTTTTATCTATGAAAAAGAAAGTTTTTTTTAATTACCCGAAAAATATGGCTGTTGTCAAGCAAAATATTAAGGGTATGGATTCTCATATACTGTGTAACCTTCTTCATTAAGCGAAGGAAAAACGGCATACTGATTCATACTCGCAAAACCGGCAGGCCTCCTCCTCGGTAGCAGGATAAAAGAGGGGCGCCTCAACCATATGATCTATAACGTAGGCCAGCAGGGTGGGCAAGGTATTGGAGAACCATGCGATAGAGGCATCCCGAATTCCATCGAGCCTATCACGGGGGATGAAATAGCGCTCCTCCCCTCCCCTCCCCAGCTCTACATAGGCCGTGAGCGTCCTGCCCAGTTCCTCTTCTTTCCCCGCTGCCGCCAGGAGGACATAGAGGGGGAGCTGGAAATCTCTGATCGCCCCCATAATGGCCTTGAGACCTTCGTAATTAAACTCACCTGGTGGGGAAAAGGGGAGGATCTTCCTCTCGAAGTGCCCTTTGGCAAACGCTTCCACCCTCCCCGTCTTATAATCTAAGATGATCTGGTGTCCTTCCCTGCTGTCAATCCGGTCTACCTTCCCGTAGAAGGTGAACTCACCTGGACCGAGGGAAAGGTTTAAGCGATACTCTTCCTCCAAGGCAGTAATAAAGGTGATATCAGGCATCTGAGCAAGATAATTTTTCAGGCGATAGGCAGCAACATATTCCAAAAAAAACCTCTTCTCCTGGGCTAGGCTACGGTACATGGCCGACCCGGTGAAGCGCTCTCTGAAGATAGAGATCAACCTGCCGGGATCATTTTCTGCGGCCTTGCGATACGTCCGCTTTCGATACCTGGAGAAGTACTCCTCCAGGGCCTGATGGACGATCTCCCCTAAGACAGCAGCGTCCACATCTTCGGTGACGGTGGCAACCGGTCTGAGACCCAGGAGATAATGATAGTAGAATTTGAGGGGACACAGTAGATAAGTGTTCAGGAGAGAGGCCGAAAGACCATGGGTACGGCTCCAAAGAGAGAGAAACTCTCTTATTCGCTCGCGTTCTCGACCACTCTTCGCCAACCCCTCTTCTCTGAGGAAAGACTCGGCAGCGATGCGAAGGGGGGCCTTGGAAACAGCGCCATCTAAAATAACGCCCTGCTTCTTCTCCTCATGCCAGAGGAGCGACTCGATAAAGCGACTCCTCACCTTTTTCCCCTCCAAGCCTGATGCGGTCGGCATGGTAGAGGACTGCCAGAGGAGATGGACCTCCTTGGCGCAAGCAATAAGGCGTTCAAAGTGGTAGCGCACAATGGCCTCTTCCCGCTCGCGGCCTGCAAGACCAAATGTCTTCCTGAGGGGTTCGGGCAGCAGCGGGTTTACCTCCTCATGGGAAGGCACCACATCCTCATTCACATCGATGATGATGATCTTGTCGAAGGAAAGGAGCCTCGTCTCTAATAACCCCAGAAGTTGAAGGCCGACGAGGGGGTGCCCCTCAAAAGGGGTACGGGCCATGTGCAGTATCTCACGCAGCAGGGAAAAAAGGAGCCGCTTGTCCATAGGATGCCGGGCGAACAGGGCATCCTCCAGACTGGGGATTACGCTATCTTCGAGGGTATAGATAAACTCATTGTCAAAGGGGTGGTTGCGCAAAAACTCCTCCTGCTCGACAAAGGGGGCAAAAAGAAATCGCACCAATCCTTTGAGGGCAGCGGCCATTTCCAAAGGGGTGCGCAGATCCTCCCACGGGGCCAGGAGGTGAAGGCGCAGCTCCCGGACGAATTCCTGCGCCTCCTCAAAATCCAATCCCTCGGTGGCCAGAAAGTTTCTGTCTCGGCTCGGATCCTCGGATATGGCGAGGACATCCTCCCATTCATTGCGCGTCAAAAAGGGTTTTCCGTAGTGCCTGATCTTTTCTTCTAGGAAGTGGAGGACGATACGCCCCTCTCTGCCTGAGGGGGTGGGAAGCCTTCGTAAATAGGGATGCCTGATGAGGGTAAGGCAATCCTGGTGGTAATAGGCCCCGTCCTCATCTCTCCCCTCTTGAACCCTCATCAGTTGTTCGATGAGAGAAGCGAGGGCCGTCCGCTCTAACGGATAGCCGAGAGAGACATTAACGAGCATCCTCGGAGGAAGGCTGTACAGAGTGGGGATCAGGGTCGATGGGTCGGGCAGCACCAGGGCGCATTCATCGGGCTGATGGATTGTTTGGGGAATGATTTTCTGCGCTTGGAGGAGCTCGGCATGGAGATCGTAAGATTCATAAAAGTGGAGATGGGGGGAGGAAGGGGTGTTATCGCCCACGGTCTCTATATTCAGGTTCCACTGTTCCATCCAGCGCTTGTACAGGGGGGGGAGCTCGTGAGGGTCGGCATGCCAGAAAACCCTGGCGCCCTGGGAGAAGAGATACCTGAAAACATGCTCCTCGGCACCGGTGAGGGCATAGAAACCGGCCAGATAAATCGGCCTTTCCCCAAAAGGAGCCTCCTCTATCCGTTCCGCCAATAATCGCAGCCTCTTTCCCGGTGTAGTGAGGCCCTCCATCAGTAACCGGCGATCAAAGGCAACGTATATCTCCTCCAGCCCTTCCAAAAGGCTCCTGGCATCCCGTGGGACGTCCTCGGGATATTGTATGTCCCTTGGGGTAACCACCTCCCGATCGATCTCATCCAGGAGGGATGCCAGCCGTATCCCCCAGGGGAAAAATCGATCCCAGCTGGCAGCAACCTTGCCAAAAGTCGAACTCTCCTGAACAATCCCAAAGAGGACCCAAGCCTGATCAGGGAGCGAAAGGGGGCGGCGTGGAGGATCTTCTAGCTGCACCGTTATCTCTTCTATCAAGTCCTCGATGGCAATGATCTTCGGCGGGAAAAAGGGGCTCTTCTGCCGGGCGCTGACGAGCTGAAATATGTAGTCACGCAAGTAGATGATCCCCCTGCGGTGCGGGAGCACGACAATTACCCGAGCCAGGGCCAGGGGATCATCGAGCGTGAAATGTCGGCTGAAGATCTCCTCGGCGATCTTCTTGAGAAAGTTCTCCCGGTAGGGAATAATGGTGACTGTATTCATCGTACAGCCACCACAGCGGGTTCATCGATGTAGAGGAGGTATCCGTCGGTTGGTCGATGAAAAATAGCCTCAACAAGTCTCTGGTAAAGTTGCACCTGGACCCGATATCCCTCATCCCGATTGCCGACCTTGAAATCAATCACCTCCAACATCCCCTCGCCGATAACCAAACAATCGATTCGATGCACCTCACCCTGGACATCCACTATCTCCACTTCCCGCAGGCTTACAACCCCCTGTTTAAACCACCCCCTCGCCTGGGGAAGGGAAAGGGCGCTCACAATGGGTTTGAGATAATCCTTCTCTACGTCCCAGCGCATCCTATCAACACCTTGGAGGGAAAAGGCCTGCAGGACGGCCCGCTCGACATCCTCCTGCACTGAAAAATGATCAAGAAAGAAGAGGGCGTGATGGATGAGTTCCCCACGCAGGGCTGAAACGACCCTACCCTGATCCCGAAGCAGGGAAACGGGGTGGTTATAGATCTTTATCGCCGGCGTCCTCGGGCTCATGATACGGGATACCCTTGCTGGATGAGCATCGCCCGCAACCAGGCAGAGAGGTATCCTCGGTCAACCCCCTCGCCGCGGGCGAGCGGAAGACTGGTCTCGTAGAGATAGAGCTCTTCCTCGGCCCGGGTGGTGGCCACGTAGAGGAGATTGAGGGTTTCCAGGGCGTCGTTTATCATCATCATGGTTCTCTTCCTTTCCAGCTGAGAAGGAAGGGGCCTTTTTAGGGTTACGAAGCTCCCATCATCGAGCTTCGCCAAGCGGGGAGAATCAAGCCTCCAATTGGTGAAGGGAATGAATACGACGGGAAACTCAAGACCCTTTGCCTTGTGGATGGTGAGGATCTTTACAGCGGAGACCTCTTCGGGGAGGCCGATCTTCTCCTCCATACCCCCCTCCTCCCAGAATTGGAGAAAGTGCGCAAGGCTCCGCTGTCCCTTGGCCTCTGTCTGAAAGATGAGTTCGAAAAGGCGATAAATGAAGATCATCTCATTTGGGAAGCGCTCCAAGAGCTGAAACCGTTCGGCCACCTCACGGACAAGGTCATAGGGGGTTACAAAGCCCACGCGGGCCAACAGGGGCCTGATGAGCCCCTCGCCGACCTCTGGAAACCTCCTCTCAAAGACCTTATATAGCGGCGGCGGCCACCTCCCTTCTGAGATAAAGGTCTCCAGATCCTCCTGAGAAAGGTGAGGTAGCCCCTGAAAGAGGCGGCTGGCAATCGCCCCCCAGAAGGAGAGATCATCAAGGGGGTAATCGAGAAAGCGCAAAAAGGCCACCAGCCCCTTGATGAGATCAGAGCTGCGCAGTCGCAGGGAGTTCTCCGTAACGACAGGGATCCCCTCTGCTATAAGCCATGTCGCGATATCCTCGGCATCCCTGTTGCGTCTAACCAGAACGGCAATCCCTTTCCCCTCTCTCCGATCCCATACCTCGTGAATCTGCTCAAGGAGCTGCACCTTAACTGCCTGGCGCAGTTCCTCTGCAGGGGCCACAAAGGAGGCAACCTCAACCCTCCCCTTTTTTGGGCCTTTCTGAAGAGGGGACGCGACCTCTTGCTCCACGTCCTCAAAGTTGCGGGCGATGGAACTGGCCAGCAGCGCCTTTGCCCACTCCTGTGCCTTCTCACCGAGTATGACGCCGGCGATTTTCTGGGAAAATTGTTCGTCAATAAGGAGGCGGAACAGGCCATTGTTAAACTCGACAATCCGGGGCAGGGAGCGATAATTCAGCGTGAGGCTACCCCCCTTCTTGCCATGGGGTGGAACACTGGGAAAGTAATCAGTCACCACCTCGCCAAAGAGGCGCCAGTCCCCTCCGCGCCATCCATAGATGGCCTGCTTGATATCCCCTACAAAAAAGCTGCTTCCCCCGCCGGCAAGGCTCTCCTCCAAAGGCGGGAGAAGGGCCTCCCACTGAGGACGGCTGGTATCTTGGAATTCATCGATGAGGAAGTGTCTGACCATCGAGCCCAACTTCACGAAGGCATAGGCCCCCGCCCCTTCACCCTCATTGAAGTATCGTTTGATCATGGAATGCCAGTTCCGCCCCAAGATCCGACCCTCCCGTTCGGATATGCCCCTGACCTCCCGTTGTAACTCGGCAAGCGCCCTCATATAGGCGTAGACCTTAGCCCTGGCCAGGATGCCGAGATAAGCATCCCGTGCCTCCCCGAGCTCCTGGTAAAGGGCTTCCAGTTGAGCAAGGGTGGGCTCATCAAGCCCCTGGGCCTTTCTCGTGAGAAGTTCTCCGAAGGAGACCTTCTCAAAAAAGGCCTTCCCCAAGTGGGCCAGGGGTTCCTGAAGAAGGTCTGTCTGAAACGTCCGCTTATTGAGATATTCTGCGCACCCCCCCCTATTTATTTCCATAAGGAGCTTTTGGGCCACGTCCCGCAATTTGACTTCTGCCCCGCTCAGATTCGGTGGGGGTCCGGCTGCGCTCGCGATATCCGCCTTGTCATAAAGCTCCCGAAATCTCTTCCTGATCCCTCGCTCCACCACCATGCCCCCCGCCTCCTCTATTCTCAGATACGTCTCGAGGAGTTCAGTGAAGAGCTGAAAAAGTCGATCCCCCTCATCTCCCCATTGGGTACCGGAGAGCAACCGATCGAAGCAGAGATCAAGGATGGCATCTTCTTCGAAGACAACCTCCAGCTCCGGCCGCAACCCCATCTCTAAAGAGAAGGCCCGCAGCAGGGCATAGACGAGGCTGTCTATGGTACGGACGTGAAAATCGCTGAAATGGGCAAGGATGGTATCAAGCCAGGCAGCAGCCTCGGAAGGCTCCAAACCCACTTCTTGGGACAACCTTGCCCCTTCCGCTTCTCCTAAGGCTATCTGCTTTAAGGCGAGGATGATGCGCCCCTTCATCTCAGCGGCGGCCCGATTGGTGAAGGTGATGGCCATAATTTGACGGATGGACTCTGCCGTGGGCTTCATTGCCGCGAGCAGCGAGAGAAAACGTATGGTGAGCTGATACGTCTTCCCGGCTCCGGCCGATGCCTTAAGATAGTGTATGTGGGGATATAGGTCGTGCTTAGGCATATATAACTATAGTTTGGTAAGGTTCATGACGAGATTAGCAGGATAAGACGGTGCTAATCTATGGTCATGATATTAAAAACATAGTGAGCGACTGATTTTGCATAGCATCCCGGTTAGCAGAGTCAGCGCTTGACCTATTACCTGTCCTGCCTTTTCGTACCAGTATTGTATATTTATTGTTGTTTCTAAACAAGTAAAACTAAACCTTTTTATTCCTCGTGTGTCTAATAATTACATTGATATTTTCTAACAGAGAATAATATGCTATATTCATATATATCATATTATTCATACATAAAAAGGAGTGGAGCATGCATGCATTATTTCAGGGTAAAATTTATGGCGTGGTGACAATTGGCGAAAGAGGTCAGGTTGTTATTCCTGCCGATGTACGAAAATTATTAAAGGCTAAACCCGGCGATAAATTAATCGTTTTGTTCAGCCCGGATAAAAAACTTATTGGCCTGATACCGGAGGAAGACTTTAGCAAATTATTAAAGCGGGCTTCAAAAGTTTTATCCCAACTGGAAAAAAAGGTTTCTAAAAAAGGCAGGAAATAAGATGAAAAGACGCATAATTTTTTTTACGATATTCTTTTTGTTTTATTGTTTTTTCCCAAATAAGGGAAGGACAGAAGAAGTCCTTACCTGGAAAGACTGCGTTAAAGAGGCGCAAAAGAATAATCCTGATTTGACATCTGCCCAAGAAGTCGTGAAACAGGCTAAGGCAGATAAGGCAATCACAATAAGCGATATGTTGCCTCAAATCAACACTGAAGTGAGCCAAAAAACTTCAAAATCAGCTACAAATAATACAACGGACACGTATTCATATGGTATTTCTGCACAACAATTGCTATTCGATGGCTTCAAAACCCCGTATAATATCGCTGCGGCCGCAAAAAATGTAAAATATGCGCAATATAACTACGAGGGAACCTCATCTGATATAAGGTTGAGGCTACGGACCGCCTTTGTCGGACTTTTAAAGGCCCAGGATCTCTTGGCTATCACAGAAGACATTTTCTCACGGAGAAAACAAAACGCGGAACTGGTAAGATTGCTTTATGAGGGAGGAGGGGAACACAGAGGCTCGTTATTAACTGCCCAGGCAAATTTAGCACAGGCGGAATTCGAGGTTGCGCAGGCAAGGCGTACTGTCAGCGTAGCCCAGCGACAACTCAGTAAGGAATTGGGCCGAACAGAATCAAAGCCAATACGGGTGACTGGAGGTTTTGAGAGTCTTAATCCGAGACGAGAGAGACCTGTTTTTGAGGCCTTGGCAGCAAGCAACCCTTCCCTTGAAGCCCTGATTGCTAAAAAAGAGGCGGCGCGGTTTAGTTTAAAATCAGCAAAGGCGGAATTCTTCCCTCAGGTTTACGCGAATGCCAGCGCAGGCAGGACCGATTCTGACTGGCCGCCGGGCAATGATGATTGGTCGGTTGGGGTAACCCTCACTTTTCCTCTCTTCGAAGGAGGACGCCGGTTGGCAGGGGTTTCTAAGGCCAGGGCCGTACTGAACCAAGTACAGGCGGATGAGAGGAGCGGCCGAGACGGCGTTATCCTGATGCTAGAACAATCCTGGACAAATTGGCAGAATGCAGTGGATACAGTGACGGTGCAAAAAAATTTCTTACAAGCATATGAAGAGCGTGCAAAAATAGCCCGAGCCCAGTATTCAAACGGCCTGATCTCATTTGATAACTGGACCATCATCGAGGATGATTTGGTGCGGGGGAAAAAATCTTTTTTGGATGCACAGGCCAGCGCCCTTATTGCAGAGGCTCAGTGGATCCAGGCACAAGGAGGGCAATTAGAGTATGTGGAATAAAAAAAGGTATATTGTTCTCATCATGTTGGTTGCCGTCATTTTGAGTCTTCTCATAATAATCATCCAAAAGAAAAAGCAGACCTCGGCTGAAGATATCAAACTGATAAGCCCCTTCTATGATACAATCCAAACCGTTATATCGACAACAGGCACCGTCCAGCCCCAAAACCGTTTAGAGATAAAACCTCCGATTAGCGGCAGGATTGAAAAGGTACTGGTTCAAGAAGGCAAACGAGTAACAATCGGCCAGACCTTGGCATTGATGAGCTCAACGGAAAGGGCTGCGCTCTTAGATGCCGCCCGGGCACAAAATAAGGAAACATTAGACTATTGGCAGGAGGTCTATAAGCCCACTCCGCTGATAGCCCCCATTAATGGCCAAGTAATCGTGCGTGCAGTAGAACCGGGTCAAACGGTGACTTCCAGCGATGCTGTCATCGTGTTATCGGATCGCCTCATTGTTCAGGCACAGGTTGACGAGACTGATATCGGGAAAGTAAGGCTCGGTCAAGCGGCGATTATTAACCTCGATGCATATCCAGACGTTAAAGTTAAGGCAATTGTCGACCACATAGCCTACGAGTCAAAGATTGTAAATAATGTCACCATCTATCAAGTCGATATCCTCCCCGAAAAAGTACCACCAATATTTCGGTCAGGCATGAGTGCTACCATAAACATCATAGAACAAAGCAAAGAAAATGTCCTCGCGATACCTCTTGAGGCGGTGAAGCAAGATGAGGAAGGGAGCTTTGTCCTTACAAGTCCAGGGAATCGTGAAAAACCTGTTCAGCGTAGAGTTCAACTTGGCATTTCCGACGATAAGAATGTTGAAGTTATATCTGGGTTGGAAGCTAAAGATACAATAATCATCGCAACCCAAAGCTATCAACCCTCAAAAGAAAAAGAGGCGGGGAAAAACCCTTTCATGCCTAGTCGGCGGCCAGCGCAAACACCACGCCGACCCTGATCAACATTTCAAAAGACTTTTGATATAAAAAGTTCAAGGGAACACCTATGATCGAATTAAGAAATATAACAAAGACCTATCAGATGGGTACGGTTCAAGTGCAAGCGTTGCGGAATGTGTCCCTAAAAATTAACCAGGGAGATTTTATTGCCATTATGGGCCCTTCCGGCTCGGGAAAATCGACTCTTTTGCATATCGTGGGATTTTTAGACAGACCTGATTCAGGTTCATACCTCTTGGGCGACAAAGACATAACGCAACTGAGCGATGATGAATTAGCTATATTACGAAACCGGCTAGCAGGCTTCGTCTTTCAGCAATTTCATCTCCTCCCCCGCATCAGTGCCTTAGAAAATGCGGAGCTTCCATTAATCTACGCCGGAAAACGCCACCTCAGAGAGAAGGCCCATGAAAAGATACAGGAAGTTGGCCTTTCACAAAGAGAATCTCATCATCCCAATGAATTATCAGGAGGAGAACAGCAGCGGGTTGCCATCGCCAGATCATTGGTGAATGAACCGCTCATTGTCTTCGCGGATGAGCCTACAGGGAATCTTGACACGAAGAGCGAGGAAGAGATTATTGCGATCCTGGATAATCTTAATCAAAACGGTAAAACCATCGTCATGGTAACCCACGAACAGGAAATAGCGGCGCACGCACGACGGATCATCCGTATGCGAGATGGTGTTATTGTCGCTGACGAAAGAAAGTCGACCAGGCGTAAAAAACCTGTTGCAGCTTCTCATGATCTTTCCATAGATACTATCATGGCTGAATCGCGCCAAGCCTTTGCCAGGGCAGCGTTTGTGGACCACTTCCGGCAGGCACTTAATTCAATCGTTTCGCACAAGATGCGTTCCTTTCTCTCTATGATCGGCATACTGATTGGCATTGCCTCTGTTATTGCAATGCTGGCTTTAGGGCAAGGCGCAAAAGATGCTATTTCGAAACAGTTGGCTTCGCTAGGATCAAACCTCTTATCAATAAGGCCCGGCTCAAGCCAGCTGCATGGTGTATCCCTGGAGGCCGGGGCAGTGACCCGCTTTACCCTGCAGGACGCAGATGCAATCGCAAAGCTTACGGATACCGTGAGCATGGTATCTCCTTCTATCAGCGGCCGCGGGCAGCTCGTATATGGCAATAAAAACTGGAATACGCAGATCCTCGGCACGGGGATCAATTATGCACCGATGCGGGCATCGGTACCGACCATCGGCAGGTTCTTTACCGAGGAAGAATTGCGAAGAAGGGACAAACTCGTCGTACTCGGCGCCACGGTTGTTGAAAAACTTTTCGGTGATACTAATCCGATCAGTACAATAGTAAAAATAAATCGCATCAATTTTAAGGTCATTGGCGTCTTGCCAAAAAAGGGTGCAACCGCTTTTCGTGATCAAGATGACTTAGTGGTTATTCCCGTTACAACCGCCATGTACCGCGTGTTGGGAAAGCAATATACCGATTCTATAGATGCTGAAGTGCGAGATCCTCTTTTGATGGACGAGGCTCAAGATTCAATTAGTAAGCTCATTATAAAGCGCCACCGTCTTAATAAAGAAAAGGAAGACACATTTAACATTCGCAATATGGCTGACATCCAAGCAACCCTGCAAAGCACTACCCGAACCATGACGTGGCTGTTAGGCTCCATTGCCGCTATTGCCCTTTTAGTCGGAGGAATAGGCATCATGAATATCATGCTCGTCTCAGTATCGGAGCGTACGAGAGAAATAGGTCTAAGAAAGGCGATAGGGGCGCGCAAAGCGGATATAATGGTTCAATTCCTCATTGAATCTGTATTGATGACTGTTAGCGGAGGGATAGCCGGTATTCTTTGTGGAATCGGGATATCTTTTCTGCTCGCTCTCTTGGCTGGCTGGGCGACAAAAGTTTCTATATTTGCTATAGTGCTCGCCACGACGTTCTCCCTTATTGTTGGAATAGGCTTCGGCCTCTGGCCGGCCCGACAAGCGGCAGAGCTCAACCCCATTGAGGCTCTCAGATACGAATGATAAATAAAATAAATCATGATTTTTATGTTCTATTATCGGATTTGCCAGCAGCTTCTTACGCATTCCATCAATCTTCTGCCTTACTATTTTTTATTTTTATAATTTAATTTCATAATTCACTAATTTCTCGATATGCACATCTGCTAAGTCTTTATGCCTAATGATTCTAAAGCATGCTTAACAGTCAAACCATGAAAATTAGAAATAGTCCTTTTTAAAGAAAAATACATTTCAGCAATCCTTTTTAATCTCGCCCTTTATGATATTCTTGAATAGATTTTACCTGTAAGCTACCTTTCAATATAGCCTCTATGCCATTCACCGCTGCTTGCGCTCCCTGAATTGTAGTAATGCAAGGTACACCATAACTAACCGCTAAACTCCTGATAGGCTTCATATCGGATTGGCCGCGCGGCCCCGACGGAGTATTAATTACTAATTTTAATCCTCCTTTTTTAATCAGGTCCAATACCCGGATATCGCCTTCGTTAATTTTGCCGGCGAGTTTCACTTTAATATTGTTGGAAGTTAGTGCTTTATGTGTACCCTTGGTAGCGATAAGCTCAAAATTCATATCAGAGAGTTTCTTGGCGATAAAGACTATATCTCTCTTATCGCTATTCTTAACACTGATAAAAATCTTGCCCTTTAAAGGAAGATTTTGGTTAGCGGCAAGTTGGGATTTGTAAAAAGCCTTTCCAAAAGAAGAATCTATCCCCATTACTTCTCCGGTTGACTTCATCTCCGGTCCTAATACTATATCCACCCCGGAGAAACGGGAAAAGGGTAAAACCGACTCTTTGACCGAGATATGCTTCAGCTTTTTCTCCGAAGTAAAGCCAAGCTCTTTAAGGGTTTTACCTGCCATTATTTTAGCCGCCAACTTGGCCAAAGGAACACCTATAGCTTTACTTACGAAAGGAATAGTTCTTGAGGCGCGGGGATTTACCTCTAGTACATACACCTGCTCTCCTCTTATGGCAAATTGTATGTTGATTAAACCTTTGACTTGCAATTCCCTGGCTAAGGCATAAGTATTTTTTCTGATCACTTCAATAATTTCATCTCCTAAGGTATGCGGAGGTATCACGCATGCCGAATCGCCCGAATGTACTCCTGCCTCTTCAATATGCTCCATGATCCCGCCGATAACAGTAGTTTTGCCGTCAGAAATCGCATCGACATCTACTTCTACGGCATCCTCTAAAAATTTGTCTATTAAAACCGGGTGGCCTGACGATGCCTCCTGCGCCTCTTGAATAAACCCGGAGAGAGTCTCTTCATCGTATACTATCTTCATCGCCCTGCCCCCTAAAACATAAGAAGGCCTGACTAATACCGGAAAGCCGATTCGCCTGGCAATTTCTATTATTTCTTGTTTTGAGATAGCTGAGCCATTTTCCGGCTGACTAATCTTTAATTTTTTAAGCACTTTAGCAAATTTTTCTCTATCTTCTGCCCGGTCAATGGACTCAACGCTAGTGCCGATAATATGAGCGCCTGCTTTCTCTATCTGCCTGGCCAAGTTTAAAGGAGTTTGACCACCTAATTGCACAATCACTCCATCCGGTTTTTCTTTATCAATAATATTCATCACGTCTTCAAAGGTGAGCGGCTCAAAATAAAGCCTATCCGAGGTGTCGTAATCCGTAGAAACAGTCTCAGGATTAGAGTTTACCATAATCGTCTCAAGCCCCAGTTCTTTAAGGGCAAAAGATGCGTGGCAACAACAATAATCAAACTCAATTCCTTGGCCGATTCTATTCGGCCCGCCCCCTAAAATCATAATTTTTTTCTTTTTAGAGACCTCCGCTTCATCTTCTTCTTCATAAGTAGAATAATAATAAGGGGTATGGGCGATAAATTCGGCGGCGCAGGTATCTACCAGTTTAAAAGTAGCGGTAATGCCACTTTTTTTCCGCCAATTCCTTACAAAAATTTCATCGCTATGAATAAATTCGGCAATTTGCTTATCACTAAAGCCGTATTCTTTGGCATTACGTAGCGATTCCAAGCTTAAATTTCTATTTTTATTAAACTCTCTTTTCAAATCATTCTCTAAATTTACCATTTCCCGGATATTTGAGATAAACCAGGGATCGATTTTAGTGAGAGAAAATATTTCTTCGCTGCTATAACCTTTTTGTAAAGCGTATTTAATATAAAAAATCCGCGACGCATTCGGCTCTTTTAATCTCTGCCTGATTTTTTTATCAGGGATTTTATTATATTTTAATTTGCTATCCAAGCCGTAATGGCTAATCTCTAATCCCCTTAAACCTTTCTGCAGAGCCTCTTTAAAGGTGCGGCCGATCGCCATAGTCTCGCCAACTGATTTCATCGATACCCCTAAAACATCCTTTGCCTCGGGAAATTTCTCAAAGGTGAATCTAGGAATTTTTACCACGCAATAATCAATTGCCGGTTCAAAACAGGCAGGTGTCTCTTTAGTAATATCATTGGGTATTTCATCTAAGGTATAACCTACTGCTAATTTTGCGGCAATTTTAGCAATGGGAAAACCTGTGGCCTTAGAGGCTAATGCTGAGCTTCGGGAGACCCGAGGGTTCATTTCAATTATAACCATCCGCCCGGTCTTAGGATTGATGGCAAATTGAATATTAGAGCCGCCGGTCTCAACACCGATTTCTCTGATACAGGCAATTGCCGCATCACGCATCTTCTGATATTCTTTATCAGTCAGGGTCTGGATAGGAGCAACCGTAATACTATCCCCGGTGTGAATGCCCATCGGGTCAAAATTTTCAATAGAGCAAATAATCACCACGTTATCTTTTAAATCTCGCATTACCTCTAATTCAAATTCTTTCCAGCCGATTACCGATTCCTCAATTAAAATCTCGCTGATCATACTTGACTCAAGGCCACGCCGGGCTAACTCTTTAAATTCTTTTATGGTATGAGCTATGCTGCCACCTGTTCCGCCTAAGGTAAAACTCGGCCGGATAATCGAAGGAAACCCTACTTCCTTAGCAACGGCAACCGCTTCTTTTAAATTATAGGCCTTATCGCTTTTAGGTAAATCCAGGCCGATCTTCTGCATTGCCTCTTTAAATAATAATCTATCTTCTCCTTTTTTAATCGCCTTTATATTGGCACCGATAGTTTCTACTTTATATTTTTTCAATATTCCTTTATCCGCTAAATCTACAGTCAGATTTAAAGCAGTCTGGCCTCCCAATGTCGGAAGCAGGGCATCGGGCTTTTCTTTAGCAATGATTTTCTCTAAGACCTCGACGGTCAAAGGCTCAATATAAGTCTTATCTGCAATCTCAGGGTCAGTCATAATTGTGGCAGGATTGGAATTCACCAAAACCACCTTATAGCCCTCTTCTCTCAATACCTTGCAGGCCTGGCTTCCGGAATAATCAAATTCACAGGCTTGTCCTATGACAATCGGACCAGAACCAATAATGAGAATTTTTTTAATGTCTTTACGTTTTGGCACGTTTTTTCATTAAAGCGATAAAATTTTCAAACAAATATTCCGCATCATGCGGGCCTGCTGAAGCTTCCGGATGAAACTGCACGGAAAATATAGGTAACTTTTTATGCCGCATCCCTTCCAGGGTTTGATCATTAAGATTTATATGAGTAATCTCTACTTCTTTTTTATGCAGCGAATTTATATCTACGCAAAATCCGTGATTCTGCACCGTAATAGAAACCTTTCCGCTCTTTAAATCTTTTACCGGATGGTTTGCGCCGTGATGCCCGAATTTCAACTTATAGGTCTTTCCACCCAGGGCAAGCCCGAGGATTTGGTGCCCTAAACAAATCCCAAAAATCGGTAATTTTCCGATCAGCTTACGCGTGGTTTCAACAACATAATGAACTGCTGCCGGATCTCCGGGCCCATTAGATAAAAGTAAGCCATCGGGCTTTAAACCTAAAATTTCTTCGGCGGATGTAGATGCCGTTAAAACAATAACCCGGCATTGATGTTTAACTAATTCGCGCAAAATGTTAAATTTTACTCCGCAATCAAGCACCGCGACTTTAAATCGTGGCTTGTGGCTCGCCAGCCCCGAGCGTAGTCGAGGGGTCGGTCTTCGCTTGCTTAACCAGTAATATTTTTTGTCAATAGTTACTTCTTTTACTAAATCCACTCCTACCAATCCCGGCGAATTCCTGGCTTTTTTAATTAAGCTCTTTTCGTCTAAATCTATGGTCGAAAGCGCTGCCTTCATTACCCCTGCATTTCTGATATGTAAAGTAAGTGCTCGCGTATCTATACCTTCAATACCTAAAATTTTATTTTCTTTAAGATAATCACTCAGAGATTGTGTACTGCGCCAATTGCTGGCAATTTTACTGCACTCTTTGACTACAAACCCTTCCAGAAATGGCTTACGCGACTCTACATCTTCTCTATTCACACCATAATTACCTATTAACGGATAAGTCATAGTCACAATTTGGCCCTTATAAGAAGGGTCGGTAAGAATCTCCTGATAGCCGGTCATGCTGGTATTAAAGACTACCTCGCCGCATCTTTCTCCGTTTGCGCCGAATGATCTTCCCTGAAAAATCTTTCCGTCTTCTAACGCCAGTATTGCTTTCATATACTTATGACTTTTCTAATGCTGCTTTAATAAACTCTCTAAATAAAGGATGCGCCTTATCCGGCTTAGACTTAAACTCCGGATGGAACTGTACTGCAATAAAATAGGGGTGCCCATTAAGCTCGATTATTTCAACTAAATTTTTCTTGGGATATACTCCAGAAAAAATCATGTCTTTTTTTTCAAAAACATTGCGGTATTCATTATTAAATTCGTAGCGGTGGCGGTGGCGTTCTTGAATGAGCGTTCTACCATACACCTTATAAGCAAGGGTATTTTTTTTAATCTTGCAAGGATACGCTCCTAAACGCATTGTCCCGCCAAAATCCTTAACACTCTCTTGTCCTTCTAATAAACTGATCACCGGATATTTTGTCTTTCTAAATTCCGTGGAATTTGCGCCCACTAAATTACAGGCATTCCTAGCGAATTCAATTACCGCACACTGCATCCCCAAACAAAGCCCCAGAAAAGGAACCTTATTCTCGCGCGCAAATTTAATCGCTTTAATTTTTCCCTCAATCCCACGATAACCAAATCCTCCGGGGACGAGAATCCCCGAAATGCCATGCATTATTTTTTCTATGTCGGATTTTTCCAGGCTTTCGGAATCAATCTTTTTAATTTCTACTTTCGCATCATTATAAATTCCGGCGTGGATAAGCGCTTCATATATCGACTTATAAGCATCCTGTAGTTCGATATATTTTCCCACTACGGCGATAGTAACCTTATTTTTCGGGCTAAGTACTTTACTTACTACATCCCGATCCCATTCTTTTAAGTCTGAAAACTTACAAATCAATTTAAAGTGGCTTAAAATTATCTCATCTAAAATCTGCTTCTTAAAAACCAGGGGTATCTGGTAAATTGACTCCATATCAGGGGATTCAATAACCTCTTCTTTTTTTACATTGCAGAATAAAGAAATTTTTTCTTTAACGCTCTCTGACAATGGTTTTTCTGTACGGCAAATCAATACATCGGGGATAATACCTATCTCGCGCAGGGTGCCTACGCTATGCTGGGTAGGCTTTGTCTTTACTTCGCCGGCTGCGTCTATATACGGCACAAGTGTGAGGTGAATATAAAGCACGTTATCGTAGCCCATATCTAATCTAAATTGCCTGGCAGCCTCTAAGAAAGGCAGGCTTTCAATATCGCCCACTGTTCCGCCCACCTCAACAATAACAATATCAGCCTTGGAAACCCCGGCGCACTCTTTAATCTTCTCCTTGATCGCATCAGTAATATGCGGAATAACCTGAATAGTTTTCCCTAAATAATCCCCTCTTCTTTCCCTAGAGATTACCCAGTTATAAATCTGGCCGGTAGTAATATTATTAAATTTGGATGTCTGGGCATTGGTAAAACGCTCATAATGCCCCAGGTCTAAATCTGTCTCTGCCCCATCTTCGGTCACATAAACCTCGCCGTGCTGGTAAGGATTCATTGTCCCGGGATCAACGTTAATATAAGGATCAAGTTTCATAATTGCGACCTTAAGGCCACGCGACTCTAAGATTTTTCCTATTGAAGCAGAGGCAATTCCTTTACCTAAACTGGAAATAACTCCTCCGGTTATAAAGATATATTTAGACATAGTTAACCGCCCTCCCTTAAGCTGAAAAACATATAACCTTCTGGGACACTACGTCTGACATTATTCTTAAAGTCTTTTCGCTTACATCATAGACTCCAATAACATCTTCATACTTAGCAACTTCAGGCATAAGCTTTATAAACAAATTTTTCTGCTGAGTGAACCATTCATTATCAAACTTGCAGTCTTCCTTTTCAGGAAAGAGCGCTACATAGAATATATTCGTCTCCACCAAATCCTGGAAAAAATGCGTTCCGAACGATAACTCCGGCATGAGATTGCCAGCTGAAAAGGCAACCTCAGCAAGAACCGCCATGTTATTAATCTCCGCAAATTTAACCGGCACGCCTAAGGATGGCGTAGTAGTACCCCACCTACCCGGCCCCATAAGGAGGGTAGGTAGCTCCTCTTTGTCTTTTATAACTCTATTTAATTTTCCTATAATACGGGCAATCTCATATTTATCCGTCAACATTAGGTTACTATACATTTGAGGATTAACGTATATAATCCAATAAATTTTCTGCGAAATATTACCCCCCAAGAAGTATCCCTGCGATTCAAAAAGCGTATCTTCTTTATTTACTTGTTCCGGCATATTAACTTTAGGGCCTAACCCCCGTGTCTGAAGCGGCCTACATTGCAAGAGATTTATTTTAAAAGCATCATCCTTTGTAAAGTTTATGGTAAATTCTATCTCAACAGGATAACGATAGCTCTCCTCAAGCAATTCTAGTATGTTTTTTAATGAATCCACTAATCCTTCCTTTTCAAGTGCTTTATCCAGCGTCAATATCCAATAGTCTTTATCCTCTAGGCCCCTCTCTCTCATCAATTGAGTGGATTCATCATCTTTCACCGCTATGCGGTCAATATCTGTAACGAGCTTGTCGTTTACTAGTTTTTCAAAGGAGATGGTCTCAAAAACATTTTCTTTTGTATTTATTAGATCCACTTTGTGCTGTGAATATTTTCTTAGATCATCTTTTTCTGCATATGGCCTGCGTGATGGATCGCTCAGCGCGACCATTCTCGGATAATCACCTTCCACGCGATTAACTGCCCTTGTGCCCAATCCAAATACTAGCCTGAGCATTCCCGCCTCTGGATTAATATCCTTATTCCAAACATAAGTATTATAGGATACACCGACACCTGCAAGATCCGGAAAGAAATAATTTTTATGATGTGCACCGGAAACACGCTGCACCAAAAGCGCCATCTGCTCGTCTAGCTTATCTAACCCTCTTTGTTTTCTATATACAAGGGCATCCTCATTCATAGTACTTGCGTAGATTTTCTTCACAGCTTCTGCGAATTGAATGTATCTTTGCTCAGGCCCACCCTGATTAGCTAAAAAGATGCTTTCATATTTACCGGCAAATGCGTTTCCAAAATCATCTTCCAAAAGAGAGCTTGAACGAATAATAATCGGGGAAGATCCGAAATACTCTACGACTTGTTGGAAATACTCCATAGTCTCATCAGAGAATATCCCATAAAGCATCTTCTCTTTAAGGATCTTTGCGATGTTAAAATATCCTTCCTCGCTCTTCTGCTGCATGTGCAACTTCCACCATCGGTTATGTACTATAAATGAATAAAATATATCCGACCCTATGTAAAAAGAATCATGAGCCTCAGAAAGCTTCCGCCAATCCAACAGTTTACTCTCAAGGATTTTCCTGGCCAAAAGCATCCCCACAGCCTTTCCTCCTATAAAACCTGTTCCTATTAATCTTGCCTTTATCTCAATCAACTCCTCAAGCGAGAAGTTACGTATTGCCAGAGATAAAATCTTTTCATTCTTGCCTATCATTATATTGCAGAGCCTTTTTATCATTTCATTGTTCTGATTCAGCGAAGACTTACTTGTAACCAGCTCCTCTACTTCCAGAAATAAGCGGTCCCAATAATCTAGGTTCCTTTTAGCACTTTCTGCACCCTTTTCCCTAATGTATGATAATATCTCTACGGCGTTAACACTATCAGTGATAGGAACAAATCTTTCGCCTTCTTTCTGATGAGGTAAAAACATAGTTGGAGAATAGCGGTTCCATACCTTCAGAGGATGCACATAGAAGCTACCTTCGCAATGGTATACATCCATAAGCAGCTGAGTTGTTTCGCGAATACGAGCTATAGATTTAAAAGAGTGATTATTGCGCAATATGGAAAAATAAGTAACCGTCTTGAGTTCGTAGAGATAGGGACAGATAACCATAAAGAAATTTCCTATCATAAGGTCTGTAGCCCATGAGAAAAGAAGTTCCGATAAACAATCAAATACATAATACGCGCCTTCTCCTTCCTGCGTAATGATACTGTTTACTTTGGCAGTAAAAGATTCAAAACCAGCTTGAGCATTGAGTTCATACCGTTTTATCCGCTGGGAAGGCTTAATCAATTCTTTGTGAGTTGCAAACCTCATATAGATAACTTTCTTTTTATCTTTAAGGGCCTGGCGCACAAAAGGCTTCGCAAGATTAATATAGTCATTCATATCATCTATCTGCCAGACCACATTATCACCTAACCTTAAGCCCGTAATCACATAATCTAAACCTTTGATTCCAGTACTTATCATTCTTCTACTCCTTCGCAAAAAAGTGCACCGGCCTGTCGGGTAATGCCTGGTGTTATAATCGGCAAATTGCTTTCTCCCATCAAATATTTATCAATAAAATAGGAGCAGTGCCTTCCCTCTGCAATAGCCCAGACAACTAATGACTGTCCGCGCCTCATATCTCCCGCAGAAAAAATCTTTTCTACCGAAGTAGCATAATTTGCGGCGGTCTTTACGTTGCCGCGTTTGTCAAATTCAACATTGAGCTCGGAAAGTAAACCGGAGTGTTCTGGATGTAAAAACCCTACGGCAAGAATAACCATATCTGCTTCTATTTCAAACTCACTTCCGGAAATTTCTTTCATGGCAGAACAGACATTATCCTCCGCCTGCTCAAATTCTATCCTGACGCAGGAAAGCTTCTTCACAAAGCCATCCTCTCCTATGAACCGTTTGGTCATTACCGACCATTGACGCTCTCCCCCTTCTTCATGGCTGGTGGTTGTTTTAAAAAGCAGGGGGTATTGTGGCCAGGGATAGTTTTTAGTCCTGCACTCCTCGGGCTGCGTTAAAACTTCAATTTGCATCAGGCAACTTGCCCCCTGGCGGTGCGCAGTCCCTACGCAATCAGCCCCGGTATCCCCGCCCCCGATCACTACTACTTTTTTGCCTTTCGCATCGATTAATTCGCTCTTAGGGATCTTCTCTCCAACAACGCGCCTATTTGATTGCGTTAAATAATCCATTGCAAAGTAGATCCCCTTTAAATCCCTTCCTTCTATTTTAAGATCCCTTGGTTTTCGGCAGCCGCCTGCTAAGCAGACCGCATCAAAATCATCCAACAACTTCTTGACCGGATAATCTATCCCCACATCTGTATTTGTTTTAAAAACAATGCCTTCTTTTTTCCATATCTCAATACGCCTGTCTATGATCTGTTTTTCCAGCTTGAAATCAGGTATGCCGTAACGCAATATCCCACCGGGAAGTTTATCCCGTTCAAAAATAATCACGCTATGACCGGCCCTGTTTAGCTGCGCTGCGCAGGAGAGGCCCGCAGGACCGGAGCCGATAACAGCTATTTTTTTGCCTGTTCTATGTTTTATCTGCTTAGGTTTGATCAGCCCATTTTTAAAACCAAACTCTATAACCGCAAGCTCATTTTCGCGGATGCTAACCGGGTCGTCATTTAAACCCAGTACACACGCATATTCGCATAATGAAGGACAGACCCTTCCTGTTATCTCAGGGAGGTTATTTGTGGCATCTAATAACGCAAATGCCCCTTTCCAGTTTCCGCGGAAGAGATGGTCGTTCCATTCCGGGATATAGTTTCCTATCGGGCAGCCCCAGTGGCAGAAAGGCGTGCCGCAGTCCATGCAACGCGAAGCCTGTTCTCGCGATTGCTTCTCAGGACGTAATTTGGAGACTTCTTTAAAATCCTGGACCCGCTCGCAAACCTCTCTGTAGAGGCTGTTTTGTCTTGCCAATTTTAAGAAACCCCTGGGATCACCCATCGAGTGCCTCCGCCAAATCAAGCCTCTCTTCTATCTTTACCCCTTCAAGGATACGCTTGTATTCTATCGGTATGACCCTGACAAATTTCTTGAATTCACCAGGCATATTATCCATGATTTTTTTTGCTCTCCTGCTTTTGGTATATTTGAAATGATTGTGCAGCAGGTAATATATAGTATCTTTGTCATCCTCTTGTACTGTTTCCAACTCAACCATATCGGTATTACACTTATCTTTGAATGTTTTATCTTCGTCATATACATACGCTATCCCGCCGGACATGCCAGCGGCAAAGTTGATCCCGGTCTTACCCAGGACAACCACCCTTCCGCCGGTCATATACTCGCAACCATGGTCTCCGACTCCTTCTACAACAGCATACAATCCGGAATTCCTTACGCAGAACCTCTCTCCGGATGCCCCACAGATATAGGCCTCTCCTGAGATAGCCCCGTAGAAAGTAGTATTACCTATTATGATATTCTTATCGGGTTCATACTGCGCCCTTTTATCCGGATAGATGACAATCTTGCCTCCGGAGATCCCCTTTCCTACGTAGTCATTAGCCATCCCTTCCAGCTCAAACATAATTCCTTTTGCCAGGAAAGCGCCGAAACTCTGGCCAGCGATCCCATTGAATTTACAAGTTATGGTATTTTCCAAAAGCACCCCATCGCCGCATCTCCTGCAGACCTCACCGCTTAACATGGCGCCAGTGGCACGGTTGGCATTATTAATCTCCATAGAAATTTTCACCGGCCTATTTGTCTCAAGGGAATCCCGGCACAAAGTAATAAGTTCTCTATCGAGGACAGAATCCAGAACGCTATCCTGTTTGTATTTGCAGTAGCGGCCGATATCCTCAGGAAGATCCGGTTTATAAAGTATACGGGAATAATCTATACCCTTTGCTTTTAAAGGCACAATATCCCGGTTGAGCTCCAGGAGGTCTGTCCTGCCTATCATATCGTCTATTGTTCTAAAGCCAAGGCCTGCCATGATTGAGCGAAGCTCACCCGCAATAAAACGGAAATAATTGACTATGTATTCCGGCCTGCCTCTGAACCTCTTCTGCAGAATATCGTCCTGTGTCGCCACACCCACCGAGCAGTTATTCAGATGGCAGTGCCTCAGCATCACGCAGCCGATTACCACCAGCACGCTTGAACAAAAACCGTACTCTTCAGCTCCCAACATCGCGGCAATAGCCACATCGCGGCCTGTACGCATCTGGCCATCGGTTTGTATGCGTACTCTGGAGCGTAAATTATTGAGCAGTAAAGTCTGGTGCGTTTCAGAAAGACCCAGTTCCCAGGGAAGCCCGGCGTATCTGATGGAGCTACGAGGAGAGGCGCCAGTCCCTCCGTCTCCTCCTGAGATCAGGATCATATCCGCATGCCCCTTAGCTACCCCTGCTGCCACGGTCCCCACGCCTATCTCTGAAACCAACTTTACGCTGATACGAGCATGAGGATTGGCGTTTTTGAGGTCAAAGATCAGCTGCGCCAGATCCTCGATAGAATATATATCGTGATGCGGCGGAGGAGATATTAAAGTAACTCCGGGAGTCGTGAATCTAGTGCGCGCGATTATTTCACTTACCTTATGTCCGGGGAGCTGTCCTCCTTCCCCAGGTTTTGCACCTTGCGCTATCTTGATCTGTATCTCATCCGCATTCACCAAATAGTTTATGGTGACGCCAAACCTTCCGGAAGCAACTTGTTTTATGGCGCTTCTTCTTGAGTCTCCGTTAGGCAAAGTGATGAACCTGTTGGGGTCTTCTCCGCCTTCTCCTGTATTGGATTTACCGCCTATCCTATTCATGGCAATGGCAATGGTTTCGTGCGCCACCCCGCTTATCGAACCGAAACTCATAGCTCCGGTGACAAAACGCTTCATAATATTTTCCACCGGCTCCACCTCATTAAGTGGGACCGGCTCTCTCTGTTTGAATTTAAGCAGGCTCCTTAATGTTGTGGGGTCAGCTGACTGGTCATTAATCATGCGCGCAAATTCTTTGTACTTTTCATGGTCATTATCGCGGGCCGCATCCTGTAATGCAGCTATACTCTCCGGATTCCAGAGGTGGAATTCTCCGTCTTTTTTCCACTGGTAGACTCCGCCGCTTGTAAGAAACGGCTCCTCTATATCTCTTTCAACATAAGCGTTCCTGTGCCTTTTAATCGCCTCATCCGCTATCTCATCAATGCCAGCTCCCCCTATCCGCGATACGGTGCCGGTAAAATATTTATCTATAAATTTACTATCCAGGCCCAGAGCTTCGAATATCTGTGCACCGCGATAGCTTCTCAGGGTGGATATCCCCATCTTTGAAAGTATCTTTAATATGCCGTCTGTTGATGCTTTGATGTAATTCTTCAGTGCGCTCTTATAATCAATGCAGAGCTCTTTTTCTTCTATAAGATATGCAATTGCCTCATAGGCAAGATAGGGATTTACGCAATCTGCCCCGTAACCAAAATGCAAAGCCATATGATGCACTTCCCGGGGTTCTGCGCTCTCAATGATAAGGGCTACCTGAGAACGTATGGTCTTTTTTACCAGATACTGATGCACCGCGCTGGTGGCTAAAAGTGCCGGCAGGGCTATATTATCTTTATCTACCCCACGGTCG
>CAYHAB010000164.1:0-4457 GCA_964354505.1 uncultured Thermodesulfobacteriota bacterium | reverse complement strand
AGGTGATGGCAGTGGAGCCAGTATCTGGCCATGGGATAGGGCCTGATCGATTCAAGGATCGCCCTGGTATAGTCGTGGTGGCGAAAGAGGTTGTCGATCCCCCCGCAGTAGATAGAGAGGGTCTCGTCGAATGACTGGCTGATCATGCTCGGGTCCTGGATGTTCCAGGCAGGCCTCCCCTTGCCGATCCGCGTATCCCAGGAGACCTTTTCCCCCTCTTTGTATCCATGCCACAGGACAAAATCCCCACGGTTCCACTGCATACCCGGATAGGTGTCTTTATGGAATCGTCTCTTTGTAGCGGGCCACGTCGTCATGTCGAGGCCATAGAGCGCGCCGAATCCCGGATACCGCAGGGGGTCGAAGTAGACGCTGCCCCGATGCCAATATGCAATCTTTAACGCCAGGAGGCGCTCGATGATCTCCACAGCCCGGGGGACGGCCTCCGAGGCGCGCGGCACAAAATCAGGCACCTTCATCCACAGCGCCTTCATCTCTCCGACAAAGGTTTCGATGTTCTGATCGGTGAGCGCTTTGACCCTGACGCCCCCCTTTTTTGCCTCTTTGATCGCCTTGTCCTCGATGTCGGTGAAATTCATCCCCCGCTTGACCTGATACCCCAGATATTCCAGATATCGAACCACGATGTCTTCAAAGAGAAAAGTCCGGAAATTCCCGATATGCGACCTCTGGTAGACCGAGGGGCCGCAGGTGAATACTGTAACATCCGCATCTTTCACTGGCCGAAAGCGCTCAATCTGTCTGCCGAAGGTATTGAAGAGCCTCAACATGAGTCTATTCCTCCAGTATCTCCTCTCCCTTTGGGGAGCGGGAGAGATATGGAAAATAGTAACCATTCATTACTCCACCTGCAATTCCTTCCACCGTCCCCGGTGAAAGCGCCGCGCCATGAGTATCCCTTGCACCGTCATGGAGGTGATCATCGCCACCCAGACCCCGACGGCCCCGTACCCCAGGATGAGGGCAAGGAGAGCAGCGAGTGGAAGGCGGATAAGCCACATACTGATGACGATTACCCACATGTTCCCCCTGGTGTCCCCTGCGCCCTGGAGGCCCCCTCCCAGAATGAGGCTCAGCGCCATAAAAGGCTCAGAGAACATCATGATCCGCAGATAGCGTGCGGTCTCGGCAAGGATGGCGGGCTCCTTGGCCAGGAGAGAGGCAAAATATTCTGCCCATATAAAGATGCAGATGGAGATGACACTAATGAATAGTATCCCCGCCCGCGCGATCTTCCACCCCACTGCTTCCGCTCGCTCATGGTTTTTGGCCCCCAGGTTTTGCCCCACGAGGACCGATGCTGCCATGTTGAAGGCAAAGGCAGGGAGAAAGATGATGGCCTCTATCCTGAGGCCGTTGGTGAGCGAGGCGAGGGCCACGATGCGTACGTCTCCCAAGCGGCCGAGGATATTGTAGAGGACGATGCTGCCGGCATTCCAGGCGATCTGCAGCAAGGCAGCTGGCCAGCCCAGATTTGCGATGGTCTTGATCGAAGAAACTGAGATGGCCCACGGGGTTCGATAAAGGGCCCTCCAGCGATGGAGGAAGAAGAAACCAAAGTTGATCGCCATGCCCAGCGTTGCCGCAACGGCCGTGGCAAGGGCAATGCCGGGGTACCCCATCTTGGGGAAGGGATGGATGCCGAAGACCAGGACGAAGTCCCCGATGATATTGACCGCACTGAACACGAACATGGTCAGGAGGGGTTTTTTCACCTCGCCGCTGGCGCGGAATACGGCATTTGAGATGATGAGCAGATAGTTAGGCCCTAGAGCAAAGGCGAAGATCCGCAAAAAGGTCTCGCCGATTGCGCTGATCTCCGGAGGAAACCCCGCAGCAGCGATGATCTGACGAGCAAAGGCGAGGCCGGTGATTGTCAGCACCACCGCAACGAAAAATCCAAAGATCAAGGACTGCTTGGCATTCGCTATTGCCTTGGCAAAATCGCCTGAGCCGATGTTTCTGGAGACCAAGGCGACCGTTCCGATGCTGATCGCATTGGCGACTATGATGAGCAGAAAGTAGAGCTGACTGATGTACCCGATTGCAGCCTGGACCTCGGGATTGATGAGCCCGGCAACGTAGATATCCGCGAAGCCCACCATGAAGTTAAAGACCATGATGAGCAGCATGGGCCAGGAGAGCCTCCAGATATGGACCCAGAGGCCCCCGCTCGCCAGATGGGTGGTTTGAGTTTGCACGGATACGTCATTCATCTCATATAAAAAAGTGGGGAGTATTTTACCCCCTCTTGAATGAAAAGGGGAGGTTTTTCTCTTTAATTAAACATAGGGCTGCCCTTTGTCCAATAGCCCTTGCACAGAGCCGGCCTCATGAGGTATGCTGAAACCGTTATTGATCTGAATATGTGAAAATAATGCGCTTTAAGGAGTAAGGTATGGCTCAAGTAGCAGAAGGCGTTTTTTTCATTCCGGGACAGGATGATTTTATCCCTGACTCCCACGTCTACATACTAGGCGATCCCGCCTCGCAGGACCTCTCCCTCGTCGATGCAGGTCTCATAGGCAGGGGCGATTACAAGGTTCAATCCATCCGCCAGGCGGGGATCGAGCCCGCGGCCATCAAACGGATTATCATGACCCATACTCATCTGGACCACATCGGGTGTCTGGCTGAGATCCTTCAGCAGATCCCCGGGGCCGATCTGTGGGTGCATAAAGGAGAGGCCGAGGCCCTGGAACACGGGGATGAGCGGACCGTCTATGGCATGGCAATGTTCCAGGATATGTGCCAGATGCAGTATGGCTTAAAGCCCGGTGAGTTCACTTTTCAGGTACAGCGCAAGCTCGCGGGGGGAGAGAGCCTTGCTATCGGCGGCATGACGTGGGAGGTCATCCACATCCCCGGACACTCCCTGGGCGGCATCGCCCTCTACCATCGTCCCAAGAAGATCCTTATCCCGGGGGATGTGGTCTATGCCGATTATGCTATCGGCCGCTTCGACCTCTTTGGGGCCGATGCCTCGGAACTCAAAGACTCCCTGATGCGCCTTGCCGAGCTCGAGGTGGACACCCTGCTGCCCGGCCACAACCGGATCGTTACCGGTCTTCCTGCCGGCTATATCCTCCAGACCGCCAAACAGTGGGGGCCGTACCTGTCGTGATGCATGGGCCAGAGACGACAAGGAAAATCTATGTTCTACGTAAAAAAAGGAGGGAACCAATGACGCTAAAAAAGTATAGCATAGGTCTGCTGCTCCTTGTTTTCATCCTCCCCTTCCTGTGGGGTTGCCCATACGAATCAAAAGTGCCCTTGGACAAGAGCGCCAAGGCGGAAATCGACAAGAAACTCCTGGGAGAATGGAAAAATAAGAAAGAGGGGGAGGGGGCCAGCACGATTATTATCAAACAGTTCAACGACCATGAGCTCCTCATTATGGGCAAGGAGGAGGGAAAGATCCAGTGCGATGTGATAAGGGCCTTTGTTACCGTTGTGAAGCATGAGCGGTTTCTGAATGTTCAAGAGATCAAAACGCCGCCCGCAGAAGGAGGGTGGTATATTGTCAACTACACTATCTCCGGGGAAACCTTAACGACGCGGGTCATCGATGACAAGCTTATCAAAGAGCCCTTTGCCTCCTCGAGGGCGCTCTACAAGTTCGTCAAGCGCAACCTGAACAACAAAGACCTCTATGGTGATAATTTCGTAACGGTCTTCCAGCGCATCAAGGAATGAACGCATCACAAGTGGCTTGCCCCATGCGCCCATAGAGTAAACTACTATCGCCTAAAGGCGATAGCTTTAGGGGTCAAGGATGCAAGGATTCAAGGGGTTGAGCGAAAAGCATTCAGACATTTTTTTAGAACCCGTGACCCCTTGGACCCTTGAACCCTTTTGGGACAAAGATCGAACTAAAGGCGAGGGTTTTGCTCCCTGAATGGGACAATAAGAGGCGTATGCCATCAGAGAAAAATCTGCCACTATGCTAGGCAATAACCGGAAAAAATGCTTGTAATGGACTCCTGGGGGAGTATAGTACTAAGAGGGTTTCAGGGGTCAAGGATGCTTCCCCATGATTCCAGGGTCCGAGGGTTCCGGCGAAAAAAGCCACCGCGTGAATCCTTGAAGGTGCATCGGTGGCCCTGCGTTAAGCCAATGGAGGTGATGATATGTCTGAGGGATTAGACGTGATCATCGTCGATGACAACAAGAACCTCTGTACGGTTATCGCCGAGACCATCAAAAAGTTCTACGTTTGGGGTGACGTTGTCACCTTTACGAAGGCCGAAGAGGCGGTAGTGTATTGTCTGAGCCGGGAGACTAGCATAGCCATATTTGTTCTGGACGTCTTCCTCGGAGATCAGACCGGCTTTGCCTTTCTCGATACCATCAAGGAAAAATTTACCTCGGCCCCCGAAGATACCATCATGATGACCGGGAACGCCAGCGAGGATGTAGTAAACATGTGCGTGGCC
>CAYHAB010000163.1:0-3389 GCA_964354505.1 uncultured Thermodesulfobacteriota bacterium | reverse complement strand
GGTGGGGGCCTCCCTGCTGCTTGGTATCTGGACGCTGGGCGGAGCGCTCCTGGCATCCGGGCTCCTGGGGATTTTCGCCTGTGCCTTGATAATAAACCTTATGCGGGGGTTGGATACCGCGTGCGGATGTTTCAGTACCTCAACCAGCGCGGAGCCCATCACCTGGCTCTACCTGGTGAGGGATCTCACCCTTCTCGTAATGGGGATTCATGTATTCCTCTTCGATCAAGGGATTGCATCCCTGGAGCGCTTGTTCCGCAAACAGTCCAGGTAAGTATTCCTACAATTTTTCTTTTTCGATATCCTGAGGCAGCTCCACGAAGGGATAAAAAAGCGTGGAAAGCTAAGGGGTGATCAGCTCAATTTTTTCTTCAGGATCTGATTCACCAGCTGGGGATTGGCCTTGCCCTTGGTTGCCTTCATCACCTGGCCGACGAAGAAGCCGAAGAGCTTCTCCTTGCCGTTTTTGTACTCCGCCACTTCCTTGGGGTAGTTCCGCAGGACCTCATCTGCTGTCTGCGCTAAGGCTGCTTCGTCGGTGATCTGCACCAGCCCCTGCTCCTTGACGATCTCCGTGGCCCCCTTGCCGGTCTTGTACATCTCCTCAAAGATGGTCTTGGCGATCTTGCCGCTGATGGTCCCATCCTTCATAAGCCCCAGCATCTCGGCCAGCTGCTCAGGTGCCAGGGGGCAGACCTCCACCTCTTTGTCGTCTTCCTTTAACAGTCGCAGGAGATCCCCCATGATCCAGTTGCTCACCTGTTTGGGATCGGGGAAGAGCCGCACGCACTCTTCGTAGTAGTCGGCCAGTGTCTTGGATGTGGTGATGACACCGGCATCGTACTCGGGGATCCGGTAATCTTTAACAAAGCGCCCCTTTCTTTGCATAGGGAGTTCGGGGAGCCCCTTTCTGATCTCCTCGATCCACCGGGGTGAGATGGTCATGGGGACGAGATCGGGGTCGGGGAAGTAACGGTAGTCGTGGGGCTCCTCCTTGCTGCGCATGGCCTCGGTGACATCCTTGGCGGGATTCCACAGCCTGGTCTCCTGCACTACCGCGCCCCCTCCCTCGAGGACCTTTTTCTGCCGCTCGATCTCGTGGGCCAGGGCACGCTCCACATGGCGGAAGGAGTTCATGTTCTTGACCTCGGCCCTGGTGCCCAGGTTCCGGGAGCCTGCGGGCCTGATAGAGACGTTGGCATCGCAGCGGAAGCTCCCCTCCTCCATGTTCCCGTCGCAGATCTCAAGGTACTGAAGGATCGCCCGCAGCACCCGCAGGTAGTCGGCTGCCTCCTGGGGGGTGCGAAGATCGGGCTCGCTCACGATCTCAAGGAGGGGCACTCCGGTGCGGTTGAAGTCGACGTAGCTGAAGGGCTTGGTTTCATCGTGAAAGAGTTTCCCTGCATCCTCCTCCATGTGGATGCGGGTGATCCCCACGCGCTTCTTTCCCCCGTCTGCCGCCGGGATCTCCACCGATCCGTTGACGGAAAGCGGCAGCTCATACTGGGAGATCTGGTAACCCTTGGGCAGGTCGGGGTAAAAGTAGTTCTTGCGGGCAAAGAGGCTGAAGGCTGCAACGTGGGAGTCGGTGGCCAGGGCCAGCTTAATGGCGAACTCCACCGCCTTCCTGTTGAGGACGGGAAGGGACCCGGGCATGCCGGTGCAGATTGGGCAGGTATGGGTGTTGGGTTCCCCACCGAAGGCGGCGGAGCACCCGCAAAAGATCTTGCTTTCAGTCAGAAGCTGCGCATGAATCTCCAGCCCGATGACTGCCTCATATTCAACGTTTGCCACCCTGTATCCTTTCTCACTGACAGGATATGATGGTGCCCTCGCACCTCATGGATTATTCAATGTCTTGTCATGCTCGCCGATATTCCTCAGCAGGATACCATCCTCAAAATATTCCCCTGTCATCCTCATATTCATGGTGATACTTGCCTCGAATATATTTTCGTGGCCCTTTATTTTTTTGGTCCTCAATGATGGATGTCTTGGGTCGTCAGCCATGATGTCAAGCTTCTTTTTCAATACCTTCTTCACATCTGCCGGCAGCTTTTTAACGCCCTCAAGAAACAGGTCTAAAAAGTAGATATTCAAACTTTATCCAATCCCAATTTCTTAAATAATTCACCCTTGCTTGCAGCCTTATGTATTTTGCCTTCTTTTTTCTGGCGGGCAACCTCTTGCTCTTTTTTCTGCCATTCCGGGCTGTAAAACCAGGCCTGGTCTTTCGGCACCACCACAACAGGTGTAATAACAAGCTTTCCTTCTTCTTCCTCGATCTCAAGCTTGTCACCCACCTTCAGGTTCAGCTTCTTCACGAAATCCTTGGGTATGGTAACCTGTGATTTTTGCTTCATATCTACTAGCATAAGAGCACCCCTGTTATACTGTTAAACTTTCCAACATTCTACAATAATCAAGGTTTTATTTCAATCAAAGTTTCTTAGAGAAAACCATAGGCGAGGGTGCATGTTGTCCAAGGGGGTGGGTCGGCGAAGCCCCGCCCTAGGCGGGTTTTAAGAACTATCGCAAACCTGCCACTAAGACATTCCCCAATGCTATTCTTCCCGATTTTTTAAGCCATTTAAATTGCTGGTGAAATTTCGCTTACTATGAATCAGTGCAAGAATTTGTACACTGTTTGGAAGCACTTCGTAGATAAGACGGCAAGAATACACCAAGAGTTCTCTGATATTTGGATCATCAATTTCCGGAACAATCCTTCCGATTTTAGGGAAGTGTTTTAGGTTCTCTGATTTAGCAACAATATCTTCCGATACCTTCTGAGCGTAATATTTAGAATCCTTTGCTATATAATCATGAATGTCCTTTAAATCGAGCTTAGCCGGGGCCGTCCATTTTACCACGATTGCATCTCTTTTTTTAACTCCTCTATGGATATCGTATCGCCACGTTCGGCAGCTTCTTTACCTTTTTTGACCTTGTCAATTACGTAAAGCTCGTACATTATATCGTCGATGCTTGCCGATTCAGGCAATTTTGAAATCGCATGTATTACCTCAGCCTTCAGAGTTTCCATTTTTATAGGACCCCCTTTCTGTTGTTAGAATATCATTATCTTACCATTTCTACAATGATTTTTAGGGGGCACAATTTTATATAGCGGGAGCGGGTCGAAGAAGTCCCGCCATAGGCGTGAGTTGAGCACTATTGCAAGCCTGTCCCCCTTGATTGAATATCGGAATTAACGGACCTACGTCCCTTCCTTTCCGTCATTAAAGGATCTACGTTTTCCCAACCCCTTACTAAATTGCCCGTAGTTTGTCAACGTAGTCAACAACGTCCCGCCCTTTCCCATCCGAAGTCGGGATATCCCAATATCGCAATTCCACGATCACACCATAAGAATCGCTCGGGACGTT
>CAYHAB010000162.1:0-6878 GCA_964354505.1 uncultured Thermodesulfobacteriota bacterium | reverse complement strand
TCCACGTCTTTCCCTTTTCTCCTCGTCCAGGGACCGAGGCCGCTGGGATGGCCCGGCAGGTAGGGGAGCAAGAAAAGCAGGAGCGGGTGCAGGCCCTGCGCCAACTGGGGAGGGAGAAAAGGCGGGCCTTTTACTCCCTCTTTCTCAATCAGCCCCTCTCCTTGTTGATCGAGCACCGGCGAGAGGGTGGGCAGCTGCGGGGGGTCTCAAGGAACTATCTTTTCTGCCTTGTGGAGGGAGGGGCAGAGCTGATGGGGCACGAGGTGGAGGCAATCCTCGTCGCAGTAAAGGGGGAGCGCGGCATCGCGAAGATCATCGGTTGAAGCGGAGTGAGGGGAGGTGAGTAACAGACCCCCTCACCTGCCGCATCCCGACTTTAATGTTCTATACAAAGAGCTTAAGGGACCCGCCCTCTCCCCGCAGGGGAGAGGGGTACTTAAGTGAGTTATTCCCCCCCCCTCATCCCTTCCCCCTTGTTGAAGATCCCGCCGCCTCTAAAGCGGGAATGTGGGATGATCAAGGGGGGGGTAATGAAGCGGCGCTCGTCGCCTGTTTAAACATTGACAAGATGACGAAAGGATGTTAATACATGTATGTTTACATGCTCATGCTGAGTCGTTTCACGACATCAGCGATAGAGGGATTGGGGATTGTACGCAGAGCATATCTTTTGTGATTTTTAACAAAAAGGAGGATGGAAAATGGCAAAGAAGAAGAAAAAAAACAAGGTGCTGCTCATCATTTTGGCGATACTTTTGCCGCCTATTGCCGTCATCGTAAAAAAGGGTTTCGGCAAAGATTTGGTTATCAATATCATTCTCTGCATACTTTTTTGGCTCCCGGGTATCATTCACGCGTTGTGGGTGGTAACAAAGTAGGGCTTTCGGGCTTTTAAAAAAAACATATCACCTTGGTCCTGTTGAGGTGCGCCCTCAATAGGACCAAGGTATGCGATGATTCCCTCAGCACGTTTTATCAACGTGGTCCCGCCTATTTGTCGAAGATCGCAGGGGTGATAATGGCTAACCCGTTCTTAAAGCATCTATCCACATGAGGGTCGTCGTCTTGCTTATGTGCTGTCATGGCGCCGGGAAAGGTTTTGCCTCGAGGTTTCACGCGTAACACGTTACCCCTGCTCCCCCAATTGCAATCCCACCTATTCGCCCTACTGTAACCCCACCTGTCCTCCGGGCGGCGCGTGCTCCATGATACAGGTGAATGTCCCGCTCATAGAGATCCAGCGGGCCTTAAAGGCGAAAGGTTATTACCATGGGCCGGTCGATGGCGTCTGGAATAGAGAGACGTGGGCCGCCATCGTCGAGTTCAAGCGGGCCAATGGGCTCAAACCCGATGGGGTAGTAACTCCCGCTACGTGGGATCTGCTGAAGCAGTAAGAGATTAATCTGCTACCGCTGGAAGAACATCTTCACCGCAATCAGGACCAAGGCAACGGCGAAGATCCGCTGAAAGACGGGGGTGGGGACGAGTTCCACCAACCGCGCCCCGATTTGGGCGCCGACGATCCCTGCCAAGCCGATGATGATCCCCACCCTGTAGTCCACATTTTGGAGTTGGCTGTGGGCCCACAGGGCCGAAACGGAGATCATGAGGATAACCGCGAAGGACGTCCCCACGGCCCGCTGGGCCTCGAACCCCATAAAGAGGAGGATGGGGATGAGGAGAAAACCACCGCCGAGGCCAACGAATCCCGAGGCTGCTCCAACAAAGAGACCGATCAGCAGCAAGATAACCCAACTCTGCATCTTAACCCCTTCCCTTCTTGGTCATGGCCATCTTTGAAGCCAGCAGGATGGCGTTGATAAGGCTCGTCGGATCAGCCGTCCCCTGACCGGCTATATCGTATCCCGTCCCATGATCGACAGAGGTCCTGATGATGGGCAATCCCAGGGTGATGTTCACGCCATCCCTAAAGTGGAGGAGCTTCAAAGGTATCAAACCCTGGTCATGGTACATGGAAATAACTGCATCATACTGCCCGGAAGCGGCGCGAAAGAAGAGGGAGTCCGGGGGGAGGGGGCCATCGATTGCCATGCCCCCTTGACGGCAATCCTCTATGGCCGGTGCGATAACCTCCAGCTCTTCGGAGCCGAAGAGTCCTCCTTCGCCGGCATGGGGGTTGAGTCCTGCCACGGCCAGATGGGGAGATTTAATCCCCCAATAATCCTTCAACCACTGAGAGGTCGTTTCGATGGTCTTCTTGATCTTTTCCCTGGACAGGGCTGCGGGGACTTCCTTAAGGGGGAGATGGGTGGTCACCAGGGCCACGCGCAACGTGGAGCCTGCCAACATCATGACCTGATCCTCTGACCCGGTCATCTTTGCCAGAAGTTCCGTATGGCCGGGGAAGGGGTGTCCGGCCGCGTTGAGGGCCTCTTTGCTGATGGGGGCCGTTACCAGGGCATCAACGGCGCCCGTCCTCGCCAGCTCAACCCCTCTCTCGATATATCGGTAGGCCGCCTCTCCCCCCCTGTTTTGCGGTGCGCCCAGGGGAACTTCTTCAGGTGAGAGGTCGGTCAGGGGGATGAGGTTTATGATTCCCGGTTTAAAGTCGCCTTCTTCTACTTCCTTGATCCTCTTGATCGTTACACGTGCCTTCAACCAGCGGGCGGTGTACGATAAAATGCCCTCATCACCTAACACCACGGGGCGGCACCGGGCAAAGACCGCTTTCTCGCCTAAGGCCTTGACGATGATCTCCGGCCCTATGCCGGCAGGGTCGCCCATGGTTATGGCGATAAGGGGGGAGGGCATATCTGATGGTATAATTATTTAAGGAAGGGGATTCAAAGTTTCATCTCTATATCCGAACGCGCCTTTATATCCTCCAGCCACTTGGCATAGAGCCTTGTCACCTCTGTCCGGTAGTAATCTTCCATGACCTGTGCCTTTGCCTCTTCGAAGGGGAGGATCGCCCCTTGTTTTTTTTCCGTCACCTTGAAGAGAAGAAGGCCTTGCGAAGATTGAACTACCCCGCTCACCTGCCCCACTTCCATGTTGAAGATCGCCCCTTCGAGCAGGGGGACCATCTCGCCCTTTTTAAAAGACCCGAGATCACCTCCAGAGGGAGCTGAGGCTTTATCATCGGAGTAGCGGGTGGCCGTCGCTTCGAAGGGCGCTCCTTTTTGCAGCCTCTGCAACACCGTTTTCATCCTCGTTTTTGCTGCCTCCCAATCTTTGGGCGTCGCCTCGGGGGGGACCTGAATCAATATCTGGCTCACCCGCACCTCGGGGGACAGGTAGGCGCCCGCGTGGCTTTTATAATATTCCCGAAGCTTCTCTTCAGACATTGACACGGTGGGCTTGATGAAGGCATCGACGATCCTGGCCCGCCTGATCTGTACCTTGAGAAACTGACGATACCCCTCCACGCTGAACCCATTAGCAGTAAGGTCCTTTTTCATTCGAGCATCGTCTATATTCCCATCCTGCTTCATCTTCGCGATGTACTGATCTACTTCTTCATCCTCGACCTTGATGTTAAACCGGCTGGCCGCCCTTTCTAAAATCTTCTCTTCAATTAACATCTTCAGGAGTTGCTTGCGCGCCTCGCGTTGCTTCATTTCCTTGTCCAACGGGTTCCCTGCATCAAGGATGTTGGCCATCCCATACCTCGGCATGGCCGCATCAAGGTCGGAGAGGGTAATCACATCACCATCCACGACCCCCACCACTTGATCGATCACCTTCCCTGTGGATGACAAGGGTATTAACAAAGAGAAGATAAAAACCAAGAGGAAAAGCTTTTTCATCGTTACTACTACCCCCTCTCTTTACTTGTTTTTCTGTTGTTCCTCACGAGGAGCAGGAAGGACTATCTCCCCAAGTGCCTTTTTATTCACTCTAATGCTTGCCTTTTTCTTGGCCTTTTTCAACCATGCCCGGAAGATCTCCTCCTCCTGCTCTCGTACGATCATCTTCCTGATCTGATCCTTCACTGCCGCAAAGTCCGATTCAGATTGCCCCCGCTTGGCCACGACCTGAAAGATGTGATATCCATAGGGGCTCTGTACGATATCGCTCGTTTCCCCTGCCTTCAGGGAGAAGACCACATTGAACTCATCCGGCATGTCCCCTTTACCGAAGAACCCGAGTTCACCCCCCGCTTCAGCCTCGGGACCGGTGGAGTGCCTCCTCGCCAGTTCATCAAAGCGTCCCCCTTCCTTGATCCTCTTGAGGATGCCCTCCGCTTCTTGGCGATCTTTAACCACGATCTGGCGTACCCTTACCTGCTCGGGCACCATAAAATCCGATCGATGTTTCTTATAGTACTTTCGCAAGGCATTCTCATCGATGAGGGAGGTTACCTGGGAGACCCTGGTTATAACCTTCTCAATCAGGAGCCTCTGCCGCAACCCCTCTTTCCACTGGCGGAGGGCTGCTTGATCGCGCATAATCTTATCAAGCCCGCCCTGAGGGTAATTCCCTTTAATGACGGCAAAGGCCTCCTCCACTTCATCATCGCTCACCGTTAGTCCCATCTTTTGGGCCTCATTGAGGACAAGCCTCTTTTCGATGAGCTGATCCAGAAGGGCCTTTTTCAGCTTCTTCAAATCTTCTTTTTCTTGAGGGGAGGGAGGTGTTTGGTAGCCTGCGACCAAGGGGAAGAGTTCCGCGGTGAACTCTTCAATGGTGATGGAATAGCCATTAACCTCCGCCACGGTGTGTGGCGGCATATCCCTCTGACAGGAACTCAGTATAGATGCGATCATCAGGATTAAGATGAGGGACCTGAAGCAATACCTCATGAACCTTCTTTCTCCTCATCGGTCAATAACTTCTCATTAATGTTGATCCGGGCTCCCTTTCGCAGCTCTTGCAAATGGGCATCGAGGATCTCCTTCCGCTTCTTTTCCCTGAGAAATGTCCTGATCTGCTCTTTTGCCTCGGAGAACGTGAGCAGCTGAGGCTGGCTGCGGCCTTCAAGTCGGATAATATGATAGCCTAAGGTCGTCTTGACGATGTTGCTGAGTTCCCCTTGTCTCATCAAGGCAAAGGCGGCCCGTTCAAACTCCTTGCCCACTTTTCCCCTCTCGATATAACCAAGGTCGCCGTTGTTTGCCTTGCTGGGGCTGATGGAGTATTGCTGCACCAAGGCGATAAAATCCTCTCCCTGATCCAGCCGCCTCTTGATCTCCCGGGCTTCAGGCATGCTCTTCACCATGATGTGTCTGATCCGCACCCTCTCCCCCAGAAAGAACCGTTTCTTATTTTCTCGATAATAGGTCTCCACCTCTTTATCAGTGACCGCGTCCTTTCCCTTGTACAATTCTCCCAGGAGGGTGTCGATGATCAAACCCTTCTTGAACATCTCCGTTTTGGCCAGGACCTCTTTGTCTTTTTCTAAACCCTTTTTCTTCCCCTCCAGCAGGAGGAGTTCGCCGCTTATGAATTCCTCTAAAAACTTCTTCCTCTCTTTTTCGTCAATCAGCAATGTCTTGAAAGAAAGCGGGAGTTTTTCCATCTCCTGTTCGAACTCTTCCAGCGTAATCACCCGATCGTTTATCCGCACCAGATCATTCCCTTTGAGGGGTTTGGCCTTGTCACAGGATGCAGTGAAGAGGAGTAAAAAGGCAGAGGCTAACACCAGCAAAACTTTACTGTTCTTCATCATTTCATAACCTCACAGTTTTGCAAAAGGCTATCATATCATACTAACCCTTGCAAGACATTTCTCGTCTCTGCCAGCACCTCCCTCCAGTCGTTTGCTTCGGGCGTATAGATCAACTTCATATCCGGGGTCAGCCGATACGTGCCGCCCTCCCGCTCAATGAGTTGTACCATCTTATCCGGTGAGATCACCCCGTCGGGGGCAAAAGACAGCACCGCTCTATTCCCCCTGAGCTCGAATCGTTTGACTGAGAACGTGCTCAACCAGATTTTCAACCTGATGACCTCCAAGAGGTTCACAAGAAATGGGGGGAGCGGGCCAAAACGGTCTTGCAGTTCCTCCTTGATCCCCTCTATCTCCTGTTCTTCTTCCAGGCCGGAGAGCCTCTTGTAGAAGATGAGGCGCTGATTATCGTTTGCGATATAATCCGCGGGGATCGAGGCCTCTATGGGTATATAGATCTCGGGAGTCACCCGTTCTTTTACCTCTTCGCCCTTGAATTCTCTGATGGCCTTTTCCAAGAGGCTGTTGTACATCTCAAAACCCACCTCGGCGATGTGGCCCGATTGGACATGCCCTAAGAGATTACCTGCCCCCCTGATCTCCAGGTCTCTCATGGCCAGCCGAAAGCCGGAGCCCAGTTCACTCAGCTCCTGAATGGCCGTCAGCCTCCTGAGGGCCTCCCGGGAGAGAAACTGACGCGGGGGGACGATCAAATAGGCAAAGGCCCGCTGGGGTGATCTCCCCACCCTCCCCCTCAGTTGGTAGAGATCGGCCAATCCAAAACGCTCCGCATGATTGATGATGATGGTGTTGGCGTTGGGGATGTCCAGACCGGACTCGATGATACTGGTACAGACAAGGAGATCTATCTCCCCCTTAACAAACCGCAGCATCACCTCTTCTAGGGCCCGCTCGCGCATCTGCCCATGGGCTATTGCCAAACGGACCCCGGGGACCAATTCATGCAATAGCGAGGCTACGGCGTCGATGTCCTTTACCCTGTTGTGGACGAAGAAGATTTGGCCGCCCCGTCCGACCTCGTTGAGGATTGCTTCCTTGATCACTCCGCGGTCGAAATTGACGAGGTAGGTGCGGATGGACTGTCGATTGGGGGGAGGGGTGTTGATCAAGCTCAGATCTCTGATCCCCAGCAAAGACATCTGCAGGGTGCGGGGGATGGGGGTGGCGGTGAGGGTGATGCAGTCCACCAATTTCTTGATCTCTTTTAATCGTTCTTTATGAGTGA
>CAYHAB010000161.1:0-2506 GCA_964354505.1 uncultured Thermodesulfobacteriota bacterium | reverse complement strand
CCGGGGCGCTCCCTGGCCAAGGAGGTCTTTAAATCCCTTCGCGCATCTGGGGTCATAAAGAGCGGATTTTTAAAAGAAGGGCTCTTTCTGGGCAAGAGCAGGAAGGGATACGGAGGGGCCACCTTGTCGGAGGACCTCATGGTCCTGGTCCTCGATGGGAAAAACCTCCAGCACGTGACAAGGGCTCTGAGGTCCCTACCATACAGAGGGAGTTAAAGATGAAGCGTGTGATCACCGGTATCGTGCTGGGTATAGCCGTTGGCGTGATCGGAATCATAGTATTTGAATTGACCGACCAACGAATCTTCGGGTGGTTGGCTACGGGGATTCTCCTCGGTATCGCCTCAGCGTTCCCTCGCTCCACCACAAGTGAGTGGTTCCGGTGGGGGGCGTTGGGGGGAGGCGTCATCTTGGTCAGCTTCCTCGTCGGGTTGGTTGTACAATATCCCATCTTGGTCGCCTGGCCGCTGCTGGGAGCGGCCTTCGGCTGCCTCGGTGCCCGCGGTGGGTTAGGGTGGAAGATCGGCGGGGGCGTCATCGGCCTTCTGGCTGGGCTCGTGGGGATGGGCATCCTGCCATTGATCACACTCGTCCTCTTGCCTGCCCTCGGGCTCCCCACCACCTTTGACTATGATGCGGACGTGCTCGGGTTGGTCGCGGCCGGGGCCTTTATCGGTGGAACGACAGCCTGGCTGAAGGGAGGCAGGGAGAAAGCCGCCAAAAAAATTAAAAGGGGAGTCAAATCGCGTGAAAAAAAGAGATAACTCGGAGCTATCCCGCCGAGATTTCATCAAATTGGCCGTGGGCGGTGCTGCGGCCCTGTCGGCCTTGGGGGCTGGATGTTTCAGGGGGGCTCAAGGGTCTCGCGCAGGGATCCCCAATCCCTTTGTTGCGGGGGGAAAGCCCTTGGTAGTCTCTGTCAGGGGGAAGGATTCGGAGCGGATGCTCCGCGTTGCCCTGGAGGCCTTGGGTGGCCTCAAGCCCCTGGTGGGTGGGGGCAAAGAGGTCCTCATCAAACCCAACTTTATCTTCCCTCAACCCTACCCTATCACCACCGATCCGGAGATGATCTTCCTCACGGGCCGCCTCCTGCAGGAGGCAGGGGCTTCAAAGGTCGAGGTCTTTGACGCCCCGGGTACTTACCTCGTGGGGACGGAACGCCAGACCTCCAGTTTCAATAATATTGTCCGCAGGGGGCACGAGCAAGGAATTGCAGTCACCATCGGTGACGCAGGCCGCCGCAGGGAATATGTGAAGACCAAAAAGGCGGGGTGGCAGGCCTACCCGGAGATCATTGTGCATAAGAAAATCCATCAAGCACCCGTCGTCGTCAACATGCCCTGCCTGAAGCGGCATCACTCTTCCTTCCTCACCTGCGCGCTGAAGAACCAGTTTGGGGCCATCTATGGGGCCCAGCGCTGGGATTCACACATCCGGGGTGAAGGGATTCAAAAGGGGATGAAGGGCGCCACGAAGCGTACCAAGGCCCAGTTCCGCGATGAGACCCATTTCATGACCGCCCTGGCCGAGTTCGCCGATGCGGTGCGCCCTGAGCTCTCCATCGTGGATGCCAGGGCTATCCTCATCAAGGGAGGTCCCACCAGGGGAAAGGGGGAGATCAAGGAGGGGATCAACCGCATCATCCTGAGCGGGGATATGGTGGCCTTGGACGCCTACTGCTCACGCATGATGGAGGAGTACGACGATACCTATACTACCGACATGATCGTTCCCTACCTGCGGGTGGCCGAACGCCTGGGCCTGGGGACTATGGACCTCAAGAAGGCGAAGATCATCGAGCTCACAGTGTGATTCGGTCACCTGGTGATCTTGTCTATCACATACCACTCGTCTTCTGAGTCCGATGCCGTGTCCACCACAAGATGTACAATGGAAAGGTTTGGGAATCGCCCCTTCAGCTCATCAAGGTCTACGGGTTCGAATGTTTCCTTATTATTAAAATATGCCTGTGGGGTCAGGGCATTGGATTCATAGTTATCCTTTGTCCTCTTTGAGATCTTTGTGAGGGAATATTCCTCGGGGCACCGTGTCTGCTGGACAATAAAGGTTTTATTGTTTTTTGCGGCCACCGCCGCGGCCCGTACCCTGAGCTTCTGGCTGATGAAGGTGGCGTCCATAATGACCCCTTTCCCCTGGGAGGCGAGGGCGTCTGCCTTGGAGAACATCGTATCATAAACCATCTTTCGCTTATCCATGTTCGCGGCTACTTTTTCATCGAATATATCTTCGCCCTTGAGCACCTCTTGACGAATGAGATCCGTACGCAATATCTCATAACCCTTGAGCCGCGCGACAACCTCCATGGTCTCTGTCTTATTGGTGGCGGGAAGCCCGCAGGCAATCAGAACGGCATCATCCCCCATTTCCTTCTTGACAAATTCCTTAAATGGTACCCTCACCGTGTAACTCCTTGAACATTGGACTGTAGCCCTTCCAAAAATTGTTCCCCTACATAATCCGGTACGTTCACCTCTCCCATCAACAC
>CAYHAB010000160.1:0-2744 GCA_964354505.1 uncultured Thermodesulfobacteriota bacterium | reverse complement strand
CCGAGATCCTTCCACGGGAGCTGGGCAGGGTCTTTGGTGGCCATGACCTGAATCTCTTGTCCGTTGACGAGGATGCGATCCTTCTGCGCCTTCACCTCGCCGGGGAACGGACCATGCACCGAATCATATTTGAGCAAGTGGGCGAGGGTCTGAGCATCCGTCAGGTCGTTGACTGCGACGAAGTCCATATCCGCACCCATCCGCTGGGCCGCTCTCAAGGCAACCCGTCCTATCCTGCCAAAACCATTAATCCCTACCTTCACGCCCATCGTTTCTCCCTCCTCATGACTAAATTGAAAAGATGTGTGGGGGCTCGCCTATTATTCGGCAGGCTCCTGTCCCCCCTCATCTTTCTCCACGAGCTTCACACGGGAGCCTTCTGCCTCCGTCCTCCTACCTTCGGGCTCGTACGTATACGAGACCTTTCCAGCAGCGATCTCCCTCAAGGCGTTGACAATAAACTTGTTATCGTCGTCCACCAAAAGGGGCGCCCCCTTCAGGAGCATCTTGACCCGTTTGGCAGTCAGGATCACCAACGAAAAGCGGCTCTCCACCCGCTCCAGACAGTCTTCAACCGTTATCCGCGCCATAGGTTCCTCCTCTCCCTCCTGCTAATATCCTTGCGGTCTTGCACCGCTCGGCTATGATGATGGAGGCCAATGCTCTCGTCGCCTCCTCTATCTCATGGTTAACTACAATATAATCGTACCAGTCCTTTTGAGCAAGCTCCTTGTGGGCATTTTGCAGACGGGCCTGAATCGCTTCTTCGGAATCCCCTCCCCTGGCGATCATTCTCCCCTTGAGGACCTCGATGGAGGGCGGAAGGATAAAGATGAGAACCCCTTCGTTGAACGCCTCCCTGATCTTTTTCGCCCCCTGCGTATCTATTTCCAAAACGAGGTCCTCCCCGTGCTGGAGTTTCTCAAAATTGGCCCGCGGGGTGCCGTAAAGATCTTCGTGCACATGGGCCCACTCGATGAACTTCCCCTCTCGCTCCATGGCGTTGAACTCGTCGCGGGTGATAAAAAAGTAATCAACTCCCTCTTGTTCACCCGGTCTCGGGGCACGGGTGGTGCAGGAAATCGAAAAACTCACCCCGGAGAGTTGGGAGATGACCTTGCGCACGACGGTCGTCTTCCCGGCCCCTGAAGGGGCTGAGACGACAAAGAGGATCCCTCTCACTCCTCTTACCACCTCTTTCCCTCTTGTCCGATCCTATTCTTTGCTTACGCCGGCGGCCAGCCGTTGTGCCAGGGTATCAGGCTGGATCCCCGACAAAACCACATGATCGCTATCTGTAACGATGATGGATCTGGTCTTGCGCCCCTGTGACGCATCAATCAACTTGCCCAGATCCTTGGCGTGATCCTTCAGCCTCCTCATGGGTGCTGAGCTGGGGCTGACAATAGCGACAACGCGCGCGGCGACCACAACGTTGCCAAAACCGACATTCAATAATTGCGTCTTCATCTTCAACCCCCTTATTCAATATTTTGTGCCTGTTCTCTCATCTTCTCCAACTCACTTTTGAGCTCTATCACCTTATGGGCGATTTCGGCATCGGTGGCCTTCGCCCCAATGGTGTTCGCCTCTCTGTTCATCTCCTGGATGATAAAATCCAACCCTCTGCCGGCGGGCCCCTCTTCCTTAAGCTTAGATTCAAACTGGCGCATGTGGCTTTCCATCCTGATCACCTCCTCGGAGACGTCGGATCGTTCGGCGAAATAGGCCACCTCCTGATGGAATCTGCGCTCGTCAAAATCACTTCCTTCCAAGAGGGCCCGCACCCGTTCACGCAGACGCTCCCGATAGGCATCGACCACTAAGGGGGTCCTGCCCTTGATCTCCTCCATGAGCTTCCGAGCCTCTTCCAACCTTTTCCTCAGGTCCGCCTCGAGGGCCTCCCCTTCTTTCCTCCTGGACTCATCCAAGGTCCTCAATGCCTGTTCCGATACCGATGCGATCTCCTCCCAATAGAGCTCTGTGTCCCCCTTCACCTCGAAGAAGGGCACGATCTCCCGTACCCCTGCAATGTGATCCACGGTCACCTCTCCCTTGAGACCGAACTTCTCCTTGATCACGTCCAAAAGGCGGATGTATTCCTCTGCCAAGCTTGTATCGGCCTCAAGGCGGTACCGGGGTACGGTGGAAACGGACGGGTCGACACGCATGGTCAGGTCCACCCGACCCCGGGACACCCCCTTCTTCACGAGGTCGCGAACCTTGGGCTCGAGGATAAAGAAGCCCCGTGGGAACCTGAGGGAGATATCCAGGTATTTATGGTTGAGAGACCGCACCTCCACCGCCACCTTCCCCAAGGGGAGGTCCCGCTCTGCGACACCATATCCTGTCATGCTCTTTATCATCGTGCACCCTCCTTCAGTTCCTGCCGGTACCGCTCCCTTATCCCCTGCATGATCTCCCTTATTGCCGGCGAGGCGTAGTCCGGATACGTCCATTCCAGGGGTCGGAACTCTCCATCGCGGTAGATCAGGGTGAGGTCTGCGTGAATACCTTCACCCAGGTAAGGACGATGAGTATACCCCTTCGTCGTGGCCAAGATCAAGTGCTCCGCACAGATATATCCGGGATCGATGTTTATCCTTCTCTTTCCCTCAACGGCGAATTGTTCCTCCATCTCATTGGTCTCTTGCTTGATCCTCACCAAGGCATCACGCGGGATGAGGGGTCGAAAGGTGCAAATCCGCCGAAATAACCCCTGCCCCATCTCCGGGGTATAGTAC
>CAYHAB010000159.1:0-8996 GCA_964354505.1 uncultured Thermodesulfobacteriota bacterium | reverse complement strand
TGCAGACCTATCTGTGGGAATTCGTCGATGGGGCAACGGCTCCGGGGAAGGCCCCTCTTCCTGATGACCCCCACCTGATAACCAGGCATATATAAGGAAACGGCCTACTTTCTGAGGGCAGACCTAGTGGGGATATGCGCGTTGCCACCGTATGCCGTCTACAGCCACAGCATGCTCGATGGTGAGCCAATCGAACCCAACCATCAGTATGCTATTGGTATTCTCATTGATCAGGATTGGAAGACCGCAGAGGCGTTTGCCGGCAAAGACTGGATCAGCAATGCTATGGGCTTTATGTCTTATTCTGCCTCAGGGTTTATCACCTGTATCTTGGCTGATTATATCCGCAGGCTTGGGTATCCTGCCCGGGCGCATCATGCGAGGAATTATCAGGTTGTCGTCCTTCCCATACTTCTTAAGGCTGGCTTGGGGGAAATATGTCGCATTGGTGATATTGTGCTTAACTCCTTTTTGGGGCCGCTGTTTAAGGCGGCGGTGCTGCCCACGGATCTTCCTCTTGTGTCGGACAAGCCCATTGGTTTCGGGATTCAAGACTTTTGTAACACATGCATGAAGTGCGCTCGGGAGTGTCCGTCGGGGGCGATCAGCTTTGGTGAAAAGATTATCCATAACGGGTATGAAAAGTGGGCGCTGGATGTGAAGAAGTGTACCGCCATGCGGGTGGGAAACAAACAGGGTTCGGGGTGCGGGGAGTGTGTCAAGGTATGCCCATGGAACAAGCCCTATACCCCTTTTCATCGGGCTGTTGCGTGGGTCATGCGGCATTTTCCTGTGGCTCGGCGATTTGCCATCTGTGGGGATGACCTGTTGGGATATGGTAAGCCGCATTATGAGGATAAGTGGTGGCTTGGCCTGGAAGATGTGGATGGGATTCTTCGCATTCCCGGCGGCTAGCCAAGTCATCGCACAAAGAGACCCCAAGGGAGCCACGAGGCCCATTGAAAAAGACATTTTCCAGCCTTATTTTTCGCTCCTTTCGTTATCGTATCCTGTCTTTTTTCTAGTTGGCGAATTCCCGGGAGGTACGCCGTATCATGCCCTTGGGAAGATGGGGGTAGGGTGCGACAAAGAAGTTCTAGGTAAGTTTCTTAAAGAGGATGGAGATATTGGCTCCTCCATTGGCAAAGCCGTTGAGGAGGGCGGACTCTATATCTTTCTTCTTGGCGCCCTGGACCGTATAGTCCAAGTCGCACATCGGATCGGGTTCGCGGTAGCTTATGGTTGGGGGGACGATCCCCTCGGTGATGCTCAGGACCGCGGCGCACGCCCGGATGCCTCCTGAGGCGTCACATTCCCCGATCATCGACTTGACAGAACTAATAGAGATCTCGTCGGCTTTTTTGCCAAAGGCCCCTCTAATGGCCTTTGTCTCGGCCCGATCCAGGGGGTGTGTGGAGTTGGCCGCAGCGCAGATATAATCCACCCGAGGAAGATTCCCCACGGCCCGAGAGATGGTTCTGGCCATGGAAGAACCGTCTGTGTCGTAGCTCCATACGCCATCGTTGCACCCCACCATTCCATACCCTACGACCTCCGCATAGGGTGAGGCTCCGCGCCCGCGCGCATGGTCGAGGGTCTCCATGGCCAAGACGCCGCTTCCCTCACCCAAAACAATTCCGTTTCTGGTGCGGTCGAAGGGCCTCATACCCTCCGGGTAAGGAGGCCGCTGGGAGGAGAGGGTACCCAATGTGGCGTACACATTGTAGAGAGGTTCGCTGATCTCATCACCCCCTCCGGCGAAGACCACATCGGCCTTGCCGCGACGGAGGGCCTCAAATGCGTGGACGATAGCGCTCTCCGCCGAGGCCTCTTTGTGAGAGAAGGTGGTATTGATCCCCTTGATCCCAAATTCGATGGAGGCATGGCTGCAGATGGCGTTGGGGACAGAGGTCTGAAACAGAAGGGGTGCTACCCCATGGGGGCCATTGCGCACCAAGTCTCTGAAAAAGAGGTCGACCGTCTTGGAGCTACCCAGGCCTGACCCGATCATGATTCCTATCCTCTCAGAATTTTCTTCTCCCATCTGTAGGCCCGCGTCTTGGATGGCGAGCCTCACCGAGGCCGTCACCATTCGGCTGATGCGGTCCATGCGCCTCAGGTTACCCAGCGTAATGTACTGCTTGTAGTCGGGGTCTTCCACTTGAAATCCTAGCCGGGAGTTAAGGTGACCTATCTCAAAACCCTTAATGGGGCCGATGCCGGATCGGCCCGCCACACAGCTCCGCCAGAATTCCTCCTTGCCGATACCTATTGGGCTGATAATCCCTATGCCCGTCACTACAATGCGGTTCATATTTTATCAGGATACAAGCTTTATAAGGGGTGCGCAAGTCCCCAAAGAAGGCGCGTTCAGGAGATAACGTTAAAAACCTTTGCAGTGCTTTTTTAATTAAGTTAACATGGTGCGCGAGGGGAGCAAGAATGCCGCCGGTGGGATTACAGGTGAAACTCTTGGAGATGAGCGAACATCCCCTCTCCCTTCTCTATGTGGCCTATCGTCAGTGCTACGCATCCCGCTGGGCAGGGGCTATGTGGGAGGAGGATGGGAGCGAGGATCGCAAGGCCGCCTTTCTCAGGGAGATGATGCTTTCCGGCCACGATAGCCCCTTGGAGCATGTAAAGTTTACCTTTGCCGTCGAAGGTGTCTCGCGTGCCTTGACACACCAGCTAGTGAGATACCGGGTGGCTTCGTACTCTCAACAGAGCCAACGGTACGTGGACATGAGGCAATTTGGCTATATCATCCCCCCTTCCATTGCCGGCGATGATGCCTTGCGAGCGGAATTTGAACGGTGCATGGATGAGAGCCAGCGGAGTTATCAAGACCTCTTGGGCAGGTTCGAAGAAAAGGGGGTTGTTGGCGAGAGGGCCCATGAGGATGCACGGTTCGTCATCCCCCAGGCCGCAGAGACCAAGATCGTGGTCACCATGAATTGCAGGGAATTGCTGCACTTTTTCGGCCAGCGGTGCTGCCAGCGGGCCCAGTGGGAGATCAGGGCCCTGGCCAACAAGATGTTGGAGATATGTCAGGAAAAACTGCCCCCCGTATTTGAGAAAGGCGGTGCGAAGTGTGAGCGTTTGGGATACTGCCCGGAGGGGAAGTTCAGCTGCGGAAGGTTTCCTCTCAAAGAGAAGGTTATCCGCGGAGAGGAGCTTAAGAAATAAGGGACTAAGTCGTCAAAAAGGACCTCTTTTTTAGTCAATACCCCCTGGGTCCCTCACCCCTTGTTAAGGACCATGGGAACCCCCCGGCCATCGAGCACGCGTCGTCAGTAACTATATGACCATTAGTTAAAAGGCACTTGTCAAATCCTTTTCCCATCACCTTACCGCTCTTCATGAGGGGAGAAATAAGCCCACCTTCTTTTTTTTAAGATATCTCTAAGAGGCAAGGTAGCGGGAGAGATAGTGCCCTTACAGTATAGTTCTTGCCGTATGATACGCTACCCTTTTCAGGCGGTGCTTGACAAAGAACTATATGCTATGATTAAATAATTCCCTTAAGAAGTCACTTTAAATGGGGAGGTATACGGGACAATTAAATGAAGAGAACCTATCAACCAAGCACTATCAGCAGAAAGAGGACGCACGGATTTTTGCAGCGGATGAGCACCAGGGGAGGAAGATTGGTGTTGAAGCGCAGAAGGGCTAAGGGGAGGAAGCGGCTGACGGTATAAGCCATGCCTCGGCAAAAAGACGAGGGGTTGCGCAGAGAAGAACGGTTGAGGAGAGAGGCGGATTTTGAAATAATTGCCAAGGAGGGCGTCAGGAGGCATACGAAAAATTTCTTGATCATCGCGAGGAGGAATGATCAGGGATTTTCCAGAGTAGGGGCCGTTGCAGGCAAAAAGCTCGGAAAGGCTGTAGAGAGAAACAGGGTAAAGAGATTGGTGAGGGAATTTTTTAGAAGGAATAAGAATAAATTACCCCCCTCTACCGATTACGTTATCGTCGGGAAGAAGGGGGCTCAGGATTTGCAGTATGCACATGTGGTGGCTGAATTGAGTGCCCTTGTGGAACCCCGAATGGAGAATGGTCACAGGAGTGAAATTGGCCCCCTTTAGAAAAGCCATCTGGAGGGATGTGGCCATAGGGATCATTAGGACATATAAAATCATCGTCTCCCCCTTCTTTGGTCCTACATGCCGTTTCCACCCGTCGTGTTCCACCTATACGATTGATGCCATCAGGGTTTATGGATTGGGGCGTGGGACCCTTCTCTCCGTCAAAAGAATTCTAAAATGTCACCCCTTGCACCCTGGCGGTTACGATCCCATACGATAGCTCATCGGCACTACAGATGCGTTAGGAGGTCGGCATAATGAACATGCGATTGATCATCGCCCTGATTCTTACCGTGATCTTGATGTTCCTCTACCAGCTCTTCTTTACCAAAAAACCTCCGCAGGAGATCCCCGCGAGCAAGGAGGTAGTGGTAGCGGATAGGGGCGCGGAAAAGACTAAAGTGGAAAAGGAATTACCGCGGGTCGTTACAGCGAAGCGGCAATTGCGAGAGGGTGCGGCCTATCAAGATGTCGTGATTAATACGCCCTTGTACACCGCTACCTTTACCACCTATGGAGGCAGGCTCAAAAGCTGGAGGCTCAAGAACTACATGGACAAGGTTCCCCTGCATCCCCTGGGTGCGTTTGTGCAAAACCTCGTCGGGGGGGTGTTGGGACGGAAGAAGGTAGAGGAGACCCCTCCTCAGCCTGTTGATATGGTGAACGCAGCGACTCCGGAAGATTCGTCCCTGGGGATCACGTTTAGAAAGGGAAGCATTGGATACGACGAGGGGATACCCTTTGTCCCTTCCTCTGCAGGGGTCACGCTGACTCATAACGGGGGAAAAGAGACCCTCACCTTCCGCTGGAGATCTTCACGGGGAGAGCAGATTGACAAGCGGTTTACCTTTTACGCAGATAGTTATCGAATGGATATGGAGGTTATTGTCTCCAACCCTGCCAACAGAGGTTCAGTCCGAGACACGCTGGAACTGGAATGGGCAGCAGGGGGTGGAGGAGAAAGTAAACAAAGTGGATTCTTTGGACCTATCTACTATACTACTGAAGGCGACTTCCAGAAGATAAAGCCAAAGAAGATACAGGGGGAGGGGACAGTCGCCACCAAGGTGGAATGGTTTGGCGTCGAACAAGGCTATTTCATCACCCTGATCAATCCATCGACGCAAGGGACGAGCCTGGTGTTGAGGCGTACCCCCGAAAACGTCATCCACAGCGTCCAGCTTACCCCCTTGGAGTTGAGCTCTGGGGGTACGGGGAAGGTTGCCTACACCCTCTTTTTAGGGCCGAAGATTTCTGACCTCCTCTCGCAGATCACCCCAACGGCCACGAAGGCCGCGGGGTATGGTTGGTTTACCTTTCTCGCCGTCCCTATCCTGAAGATCCTCAACTTCACCAACACCTTTACGGGCAACTATGGCATCGATATTATTATCCTGGCCATCTTCCTCAAGATCATCTTCACCCCCCTGACTCACAAGAGCCAGAAGCAGATGAAAGAGATGCAGAAGTTGCAGCCGGAGGTCAAGAAAATTCAGCAGAAATATAAGGATGATAAGCAGGCCCTTAACCGGGAGGTCATGGAGCTCTACAAGAGGCGTAAGGTGAACCCCCTCGGTGGCTGCCTCCCCATGCTTTTACAGCTACCGGTTTTTTTTGCCCTCTATCGGGCATTTCTGGACGCTATCGCGCTCAGGCACTCCCCCTTTATCTTATGGATAAAGGACCTAGCTGACAAAGACCCTACCTATATAGCTCCACTGCTTATGGGAGCCACCATGTACTTTCAGCAAAAGATGACCACGGTGGCTGCGGACCCCGCCCAAATGAAGATGATGTCCCTCATGCCCATCTTCTTTACTTTTATCTTTTTGAGCTTCCCTTCCGGGCTGGTCCTCTATTGGCTGGTCACCAATATCCTTGCCATTGGACACCAATTTTACATCAACAAGAAGAAGTAAGGAGACAGGAAGATGCCGATAGAGAAAGAGGCCAAGAGCGTCGAAGTAGCCATTGAAAAGATATGTGAAGAACTCGGAAAAAAGAAAGAAGAACTGGAATTTGAGGTCATCGAGGAGAAATCCCGCGGGATCTTTGGATTGATGGGGAATAAAAGGGTTAAAGTAAGGGCGATGCTTAAAGGGTCGCAGGAGGATCAGGAGAAGGGCCAGGGAACGGAGCAGAGAGGCCAGAAAAAAGAGGGGGCAGCAGGGCAGCAACCAGATGATGAGACCCTCGCCTATGCAAAGTCGGTCTTGGAGAAGATCATCGCGAGCATCAGCGTACCCGCCCAGGTTGAGGGGCGGATGGAAGGTGGTACGATATATCTGAACATCAAGGGGGACGGGAGCGGCCTGCTGATCGGCCGACATGGCCAGACGCTGGACGCCATTCAATATATCGTGGGAAGGATAGTGGGGAAACAGCAGGGCAAGAAGAGAATGATAGTAGTGGACACAGAGAGATATCGCGAGAGAAGGGAGGAAAACCTGGAACAACTGGCGCGGCGCATGGGGGAAAAGGCCAAGAGCATGGGGAGGGCCGTCAGCTTGCAACCTATGAGCGCAAGCGACAGGAGGCTTATACACCTCGCCCTAAAACATGATCGCGAGATAGAGACCAGAAGTGAGGGGGAGGGGAACATAAAGAGCATCAAGATCATACCCCGCAAAAGGGGAGCATAAAGGAATGTTCCACGTGAAACAGGGGACCTCAAGAAAATGTTCCACGTGAAACACTGATCTAGGCCAGGGGCTTTCAACCGCACGTTCTGTCACAGGGGAATTCCCCAAGGGGCCTTCCCCATTCACACCGGGCTGAAAAACCTTTTGAAACTTCACGTCAGCTTATATCCCCTGAGAGAGTTTCTGTGAGCATGGTGTTTCGGGGAGATGAAGACGACACTATTGCTGCCATAGCCACGCCCTATGGAGAGGGGGGCATTGGCATCGTGCGGATAAGCGGTCCGGAGGCCAAAAGGATCGCGGAGAGGATCTTCCGCCCGAGGAACGGGGCACGAACCCTAACAACCCACCACATTCGTTATGGAGAGATTGTCGATCCTCGCGAGGGGAGGATTATTGATGAGGTCCTCCTCGCCTTTATGGCCGCTCCCAAGACCTATACGAGGCAAGATGTCGTGGAGATCAGCTGCCATGGGGGATTTGCTGTCCTCCAAAGGGTCCTGGAGGTGGTCTTGCGAGAGGGGGCTCGGGAGGCCTTGCCCGGTGAGTTTACCAGGCGGGCCTTTTTATCGGGGAGGATAGACCTCTCTCAGGCCGAAGCTGTCCTGGACATTATCCAGGCTAAGACCGACCAAGGGCTCCAGCTGGCCGAGGAACAACTGCGGGGTAGGCTCACCAAAGAGATCCAGGGACTGCGGGAGGAGCTTTTGAAAATCCTCATTCCCATCGAGGCGTATATAGATTTCGCCGAGGAGGATATTGAACCCCCCTCTGCGGAAGCGGTTGCAGGGGCACTTAGTCGCATCCTCGCCACCGTAGAGAGATTGATTGGATCATATGAGGAAGGGGAGATCTACCGGGATGGGGTGAGGGTGGCCATCGCGGGGAAGGCTAATGTAGGGAAGTCGTCTCTCTTGAACCAGATGCTGGAGAGGGATCGGGCAATTGTCACCGCCACCCCCGGAACCACCACTGACGTCATCGAAGAGGCCATTAACCTATCGGGGATCCTTGTCAGGCTCATGGATATGGCGGGGTTGAGGGAGCCACGGAATGAAGTGGAACGGGAAGGGGTGCGGCTTGCCAGGGAGCGGTTGTCCGAGGCCCATCTCATCCTCCTCGTGGTGGACAGGAGCCGTCCTCTGGATGATGATGATCGAGATATCTTCCGAGAGGTGAAAGACAGACGAGTTCTCCCTGTCCTCAATAAGAGCGACCTCCCCCCCTGCCTTGCTGCAGAGGAGGTAAGGAAGGCATCGGCGATGAAGGATCTCTATCTTGTATCCGCCCTCAAGGGAGACGGGATTGAGGCGTTGAAAAGGGGGATGGTGGATGCTATTGTGAAGGGGAGGGTAAAAAGCGGATGCGGTGAGCTTGTCCCGGTAAATCTCAGACACAAAAGGGTGTTGGAGAAGGCCAAGGTAGTCCTTAAGGAGGTCTTGGCGGGCTGCGGGGGGGGGATCCCGTGGGATCTCACGGCCATCGAGATGCGGAGGTCCATTAACATCCTCGGGGAGATTGGGGGAGAGACGACCTCTGAGGAAATTTTGGAGATGATTTTTTCCCGATTCTGTATTGGAAAATAGTATGAGGATGAGTTATCAGGAGTTATAGCGGGATGCACTAAGGATCAAACATTTATTTGTTCTTAATCAATAGAAGGGCTTGACAAGGGAGGGGGAATAACCTAAGTTGATTCTTCTTTTGAAGAAAGGAGCTCCCTTTCATCATTGCCAGCAAAATGGTTTAATTTAGTTGACAGGTATCGTTTAAGAGGGGGGAGTGATGATGACTGCAAAGCTCATCAAGGGGGCAGAGGTTGCGCAGGAAATCAGAGAAGAGCTTAAAAGGGAGGTAAATAAACTTAAGGCAAGATATAAGGTAGAACCGGGGTTGGCCACCATCTTGGTGGGAGAAGACCCAGCCTCGATGAGCTATGTAACGGCGAAGCAGCGGACCTCCAAAGAATTGGGATTCCACTCCATCCAGAACAACCAACCACCAGATATATCCGAAGGCATCCTTTCTGCACTCATCGATAAGTACAACAAAGATCCCAAGATCCACGGCATTCTGGTACAGTTGCCCCTGCCCAAGCATATCGACGAGAAAAAGGTCCTCTACGCCATCGATCCCAAGAAAGACGTGGACGCCTTTCACCCCGTGAATGTGGGCAAATTGCTGATCGGCCAACCTGATCTTCTCCCCTGTACCCCGCACGGGATCTGGCAGCTGCTGATTCGATCGGGGGTCCAGATCGAGGGCTCCG
>CAYHAB010000158.1:0-3516 GCA_964354505.1 uncultured Thermodesulfobacteriota bacterium | reverse complement strand
AGGAATTCTACTCAGCGGGGGCCTTGACTCAAGTGCAAATGTTGCTCTGGCAGCTCAATGTACAGACAAGAAAATCAAAACTTTTTCCGTGGGGTTTGATGATCCTGTTTTCGACGAACGTCCTTATGCAAAAATCATTTCTCAACACTTTAACACTGAACACTACGAGACTGTTATCACTGGTGAAGAAATAGAAGATTTGCCTAAGTTGGTATTCCATCTGGAGGAGCCCTATTTCGAATTTGGTTTATTCTTAACATACAAAGGACTGGAAGCAGCCAGGAACGAAGTCGATGTGGTGATCGGCGGGGAAGGCGCCGACCAGTTATTCGGAACAGGCGGGTTTGCAGGAGGCCGTCCAGCCGCACTCCATTACTTGTTGAAAAAGTATCACTTGCTTGGCCTTGGAAAGGGAACAGCTAAAGTAATCAAGGGTTCCTATTTCTATGAGCATGACAACCTTGCTTTCAAGTTCCGTATGCTCTGGGACAGAGCTATCGACCTGAATAACTGGTATTTTTATGGTTATGACGACCATGAACTTGTTCATCTTTATAATGATAAATCTTTGGCTTACATCCCCAAAATATTTCCAGATCATTTAGTAACTCATAACTCGAAACTCGAAACCCGGAACTCGAAACTCGCAACTCGTAACTCGAAACTCGTAACTCGAAACTCGAAACTCGCAACTCGTAACACGAATTACGTTTCTTTTCCTGCTTTTTACCTCGAGACCCAGATCAACCAGGATCTCAAGCACTATGTCAATGAAAATGTGATGGTGAAATCGGGACGCATGGCTGACATGCTGGATCTGAGTTTGCGGGAGTCTTATCTGGATACTGAAGTAACGGATTTCTTGGTTTCTCTTGATTATCACCTGAAGAGGTCTGGGGATCTATTCGATCACTTAAGGGGCAAGGTTAAAACCAAGTTCCTGCACCGAGAAGCAATTGAAAACTTGTTACCCGCTCAGGTTGCGACAAAGCCTAAACAGGGGGGCTTTGTACCAGTGATGATATTTCTCAAAGAACCGAATTTAAGAAAACGTATCTACCAACATTTACTCAATTCTGAAGTCATCAAAGAATATTTCAGAACTGATTATCTGAAAGCTCTGTTTGAAAACTATGAAGGGATGCAAGGGAAAAAGATCTACTGGCATAACTTTTATAACTCAAAAGCCAACCGGATTTTATTTCTTTTAACCTTTGATATCTGGCATCATTTTTATATGAAAAATAATCCATCGGAGGTAATTCCATCGTCTCTTAGTGAGTATCTTAATTCGGGAACTATTGGTTAGAAAATAGAATTCCAAATCCCCCCCTGCCTACCGGCAGGCAGGCATCCCCCTTTACTATTACTAAAGGGGAGGTGAGGGGGGATTATCAATTTTTACTGTTCGAGAGTGACGTAGCCATCATGCAACATTGCTTAGAAGATTAACTTGGTTGATACAGCTCAAGTGCCCATTCGACTATTTGTTTTCGCCTTTTCGCAAAAGATTCTGGTGACCAATCTCCGAATTGGTCCTCTTCTTCACCCGGAGCCTGGCCGAGATTTTGTTTAAATTGTTGCAATTGACTTTCAATTAGATTGGCTTTAGGATTGCCTCTCCCTTTGGCATCTGAGATCAACTTTTTTAAGAGATAAATATACTTATAGTCATTAATCCCATCCCTTATCGACTCCCAGGTAGGTGTAGGAATAGGCCCATTAACTCCGGGGTAGGCCACCATTATTTCAGGCCCATCTAAAACAGTAAATGGATTGCCATTACACCCTTGGCTCATCTGAAATGTCCAGGGAACGACACCATCGTCCCCCCATTTCCAGGCGCCGAAACCAAAAACATAACGGGTGTAGGTTCTGTTCTTGGTGGTCAAAGCATCGTTAGGGTAAATCCACCACTGTTTTCCTGTTTGCCTCAATTTCGCTGCTTCCCTCTCATCGTCTGGTGGACCAGTGCAGATAATATCCACCTCCGGCCATTTTCTGGTCACCAAAGTCTTGAAGCCCATTTGGTGGGCGATGCTATTTAGTTCTTTGCCGGCGGCTACCCTATCTCTATCGTCAGCTTCGTCTACGAGTTGCACAACCAATTTCTCCTTGGGTATATTCAGTTCCTTTGCCATCATTTCAAAAAGTGAGAGAAGTTCATAGAGTCTTTTTTTCGACACCTGAGTATCATAATTGGTAATGCTTCCAGGATGAAAAGGCTTTGCCGTCTGGAGAAGATGTCCTAAGTACCAGCAAAAAGGCCCAGGAAATGCGAGCTTTTTATAAGCCTCAAGGCTGGCTTTTAGGCTTTGAAGAACTGGCTGATCGTTGGTGTCGAATTTAAGATAGAAATAGGAATGAGGATAAGCCATCGTCATCCCATGTTCTCTGAAGTCGCTGTAAATCTCCGTCCCTCTTTGTTTGATCAAATCTCTCTCTGGCTGCGTCCAGATATGATTTTCCAATTCATAAAAGGCATAAGTCATCATCATGCCATACTGGATATCTGTGTCAGTTAGCCGAAGGGGAAACACTCTCACGTGGATAGGGATTTTTGTCAGATGACCAAATTGTGGTTTGATCGTGATGATACCCTGATAGTCTCCGGGGGTAGAATCAGTCCCGACTTTTATTGTAAGCCAGTATATTTGAGTGTGGTCCCGAGGAATTGTTACATCTTTTGATTCGATGATCTTTGGGGCCTGACGGTAATATACAATATCCCCTTCTTTTTTCGTTTCCACGATTTCGGTGAGTTGCCTAACCGCTCCAATTCTGATCGAACCGGCATCTAATATGCCTTTCGCACCTCGAAGAGGAGTTACTGATATTTGGACTCTGCCCAGGTTTCTTAAAGCCCTTATAGAAAAGGTAAGGGGTTTGTATTCATTTCTGGAGATTTCCGCGGAGATTACCTTAATATAATCAGAAGCATCGGGCTTGGTATATGGGTAGACTCTTTCTAAGTAGCTTTTTTGAAATACAATATAGTCTTTTTCTTTAGAGCCATCTATTTTCTTGCCTATGGTTTTTGAATTCGCGCCAAGGTTATCCATTGGCACATAACGAGGTGGTTGATAAATCTTGTCGAAACCTAAAAACAGCCTCCCAATTTGATTTCTGTTCAACTCTTTCTTGCACTGAGCAAGGAGTTGGTGCTGCTTATCAAACAAATTAATAATAATCAAATATCTTCCCTCTGGGATACTGAAAAGCTTATCATAATGAAATTCACCTTGTGATAAGGGGATGTCAAAGCCGAGATTATTTCCCAGAGAATCAAGGTTCGGAATCATGTCTTTGGATATTAATCTTCCGTTGCAATAAAGTTCACCGGTTACGGAGAGATTGGATAGGTCATCGGTTTTCGGTAATATCTTAAAGGCAACAATGATCATAGATTTCATTTCAATCCGATTGAGTGTTATGACTCTATCTCTGACAACATATGAAACGATCTCTATTCTGGCCCCGTTATCTGAACCGGAGCAAAAGAGGAGACTACCGGAT
>CAYHAB010000157.1:0-2667 GCA_964354505.1 uncultured Thermodesulfobacteriota bacterium | reverse complement strand
TGCACCTTTTTCATCTGGTGCAACGGGGTTCGAGTCCGAGTGACACGAGTTCCGCCGGCACGTCTTGCTTCACTGCCTGAGGCACAGCGCTGAGTATCGTCGGCATCGAAGCAAAGGCCGGTATCTTGATCGTGTTCCCCTTTACCAGCCAACAATTAATATACGAATTTCCGGTTTACTCTTGACATGGGTACATTATAGCACATGCCAGGAAATGGATAGAAGAAAAATCCTTTAAAAATCGAGGTGGTGAGGGCATACAATGTCGTATTTTTCGGTAATGAGGACTAAAAACGCAATTCGTATAATATGGGATATCTGCCCCATACCGCCAGAGGGTTGTGAAGGTCGTCCCTTTTCTCTCCTCTTGTAACGTGTAAGACTTACGCTACCTTTTCAAAAAGGGATTTCAGTTTATCCTTGGGCACCACCCCGGTGATCCGCTCCACCACCTCTCCTCCCTTAAAGAGGATGAGGGTAGGGATGGCGCGGATGCTATAGAGGGGGGGTGTAGCGGGGTTTTCGTCCACATTCAACTTGGCGATCTTCACCCTTCCGCTGAACTCCTGGGCCAACTCCTCCAGCATGGGGGCCACCATCTTGCAAGGCCCGCACCACGGAGCCCAGAAGTCCACGAGGACGGGCACATCAGCCTTGATGACCTCTTGCTCAAAGTCTGCGTCCTTGATATGTGAGGGTGTTGCTTCAGCCATGGCTAGCACCTCCCTTTCTATTATTACCTAAAAGCATATATATCTATCCGCTTGTTTTCAAGGAAAGATTTTGCCTTGCGTTGTGAGTCAGGGGGGGGAAAGGAAACCCCTATAAACGGACCAGGTTCGTTGACAAGGGGTGTGACGGCATATATCATGCTTGGCGAGGGAGCAGATATGATAAAGGACCTTTTGCCTCTGGTAAACAGGCCCACCCGCTATCTGGGGGGAGAGGTAAATACCTCCCACAAGGCGATCGATCGGGCCACGCTGCGCTTTGCCCTGGTCTTTCCCGACGCCTACGAGATCGGCATGTCCCATGTCGGGATGCAGATCCTGTACGGCCTGCTCAACGCCCGGGAAGGGATTGCGTGCGAGCGGGTCTTCAGCCCGTGGTTTGACATGGAGTCTTTACTGCGCTCCCGCAACATCCCCCTCGGCAGTCAGGAATCCGGCACCCCTTTGCGCGCATTCGACGTCGTCGGTTTTTCCCTCCAATACGAGCTCTGCTATACCAACGTCCTCAACATCCTCTCCCTCGCCCACATACCCCTGCTGGCGCGGGAGCGGGGGGCTGATATGCCCCTCATCATCGGGGGAGGGCCGTGCGCCTTCAACCCTGAGCCCCTGGCGGACTTCTTCGACGCCTTTTGCCTGGGGGATGGCGAGGAGGTTGTCTTAGAGGTGACTGATCTGATCCGACAATGGAAAGAGGGCGGGGGTGACAAGGATACCCTGCTCAAGGAGCTGGCCTCCATCGAAGGGGTCTACATCCCCTCCCTGTTCCAGGTCAGCTACCTGCCGGATGGCGCCATCGAGGGGATAAGCCCGCTTTTGGCGCATTACAAGGGGGTGAAGAAGAAGACCGTTGCCGACCTCAATGATTGCTACTATCCCCTGGCCCCCGTGGTCCCCTTTATGAAGGTGATCCATGACCGATTGAGTGTGGAGGTAATGAGGGGGTGCACCAGGGGGTGCAGGTTTTGCCACGCGGGTTATATCTACCGTCCCGTGAGGGAGCGGGATCCTCAAGCCCTGTTGGAGATTATCGATCAGTCCATGAAGAGGACGGGTTATGAGGAAATTTCCCTCCTCTCCCTGAGCACGGGGGATTATAGCTGCATCACTCCCCTGTTGCAGACCTTGATGAGGCGATATGGAGATGAGAAGGTGGCTATCTCCTTGCCATCCCTGCGGGTGGGCACCCTGACGAGGGGGCTTATCGAAGAGATAAAGAGGGTGCGCAAGACCGGATTCACCCTGGCCCCTGAGGCGGCCACCGAGCGGCTGCAGGGGATCATCAACAAGGTTACCGAAGAAAAGGAGCTTTTGGAGACCACGGCCCAGGTCTTTGATGCGGGTTGGAATCTGGTCAAGCTCTACTTTATGATGGGACTCCCCACTGAAAGAGAAGAGGACCTTCAAGGGATCGTCTCCCTCTCGCAGAAGATCGCCCGTCACGGGGGGCGGGGAAAGAGACGAGGGAATGTAAACGTCAGTATCTCCACGTTTGTCCCCAAGCCCCACACCCCCTTTCAATGGGAGCCCCAGCTGCCGCTGGAAGAGGTTGAGGAGAGGCAGCGGTTTCTCAAGGAGGAGTTGAGGGGAAGGGGTCTGCGCCTGAGGTGGCATGATGCCAGGATGAGCCTCCTGGAAGGGGTCTTTACCAGAGGCGACAGGCGCTTGGGAGAGGTCTTGCTGAAGGCGCATCAGCGCGGTTGCACGTTCGACGGCTGGGCGGAGCACCTGAAGTGGCATGAATGGGAGGAGGCCTTCGCCGATTGCGGCCTCCACCCCTCCTTTTACGCCTGCCGGGAGCGTGAACCATCAGAGAAATCTCCGTGGGGGCATCTCCAAAGCGGCGTGACAGAGGAATTCCTGAAGGACGAAGGGGCGCGGGCCAGGGAGGGGGTCATCACCCTTGACTGCCGGGGGGGAGGGTGTCTACAGTGCG
>CAYHAB010000156.1:0-5593 GCA_964354505.1 uncultured Thermodesulfobacteriota bacterium | reverse complement strand
CGTGCGGAAAAAGAGGGTACGGAGGGGGCGTATGCCCCCTCCTGGTTTTCTGATTTACTGGATTACTGCCTTCCTTTAACGAGGACATCGACCACTGAGGGGTCGGCCAGGGTAGAGGTATCACCCAGCTGATCAATGGCGCCCTCGGCAATCTTGCGCAGAATCCGCCGCATGATCTTACCACTTCTGGTCTTGGGCAACCCATCGGCAAACTGCAGCTTGTCCGGCGTGGCTATCGGACCAATGACCGTCCGCACATGATCACGAAGCTCCTTGATAAGCCCGTCACTCTTCTCAACACCCGTCTTGAGCGTCACAAAGGCATAGATGCCCTGCCCCTTGATATCATGCGGATACCCGGTGACGGCCGCCTCGGCAACCTTCAAATGGGAAACCAGGGCACTCTCAACCTCCGCCGTGCCAATCCGGTGACCGGAAACATTTATAACGTCATCAATCCGACCAAGGAGCCAGTAGTACCCATCAGGATCACGCCGGCACCCGTCACCGGTAAAGTAGTGGTTCTTGAACATCGTAAAGTAGGTGTCCCTGAAACGCTGCTTGTCAGTATCGTTCCAAAACCCCCGCAACATCCCGGGCCACGGCCTCGCTATACACAACGACCCACCCTCATCCGCCTCACACTCCTTACCGTCCTCTCTAAAGATCTTCGGCTCCAACCCAAAGAAGGGGAAGGTCGCTGACCCGGGCTTCAACGGGGTAATGGGAAGCGGGGTGATGAGAAACCCTCCCGTCTCCGTCTGCCACCACGTGTCCATGATCGGACACTTCTCCTTCCCAACATTCGTGTAATACCAAATCCACGCCTCGGGATTAATGGGCTCTCCCACCGAACCAAGGATCCGCAGACTCGAGGTGTCCCTCGTCGTCGTCCACTTCTCCCCCTCTTTCATCAAGGCCCGTATCGCCGTCGGCGCCGTGTAAAACTGCGTGACCTTCCACTGCTCAACAATCTGCCAGAACCGGTCAGGCTCAGGATAGGTCGGAACACTCTCATATACCAAGCTCGTGGCACCCAAACCGAGCGGCCCGTACACAATGTAACTGTGACCCGTCACCCACCCGATGTCCGCCGTGCAGTACCAAATATCCTCTTCGTGGATGTCAAAGCAGTACTTGAGGGTCACCATGGTGTACAAAAGATACCCGGCGATGGTGTGCAAAACCCCCTTGGGCTTGCCCGTGCTCCCACTCGTGTAGAGGATAAAGAGCGGATCCTCCGCATCCATGACCTCCGGCTCACACTCAGGCTTGATATCACTCTTCCCCATCTCCTCGTGCCACCATACGTCTCTCCCCTGCTTCATCGGGATATCTATCCCCAGCCGCTTCACAACAATCGCCTTGTTCACCAGGGGACTCCCGTCCATGGCCTTGTCGGCACTCGCCTTGCTGCTGACGTGCTTCCCACTCCGCCAGTACCCATCACACGTAATCAGCACCGCCGACTCACAATCCTGCATCCGATCCCGCAAGGCCTCAGCACTAAACCCGCCAAATACCACACTGTGAATGGCGCCTATCCGCGCACAGGCCAGCATGGCTATCGGCAGCTCCGCTATCATCGGTAAATAGATCGATACCCGATCCCCCTTCTTCACCCCGTGCTTCTTCAAAACATTGGCAAACTTGCATACCTCAGCATACAACTGCTTGTAGGTGTACGTCTTGTGATCCTCGTACGGCTCACCCTGAAAAATAATGGCAACCTTGTCCCCGCGCTTCTTAAGATGCCGATCAAGACAGTTGTACGTGATGTTTAGCTTGCCACCCTCAAACCACTTAATATCGAGCGTCTTAAAACTCCACTCCCATACCTTGTCCCACTTCTTGTACCAATCAATAAACTCCTCCGCCTGCTCACCCCAAAAACCCTCAGGATCATCAAGCGATCGCTGGTACAGCTTCTTGTACTCATCCATACTCTTTATGTACGCCCGCTCAACAACCCTCTGCGGTGGAGGAAATACCCGCTTCTCCTCCATCATCGTCGTCATACCCTTGCCTTTTTCACCCGCCATCGGAAAAAACCTCCTTTGCTTAATTAATATAGTGTGCCTACAAAGATATATTCATGAGGACATACCCAAAAACACTTGTGAAAGATATCACTTTTTTCACATTTGTCAATGCCTTATTTGTATAATAGATTGACTCACGCGAGCTGCTGCGTAAAGATAATTTAATACCTTAAGCCCGTGAGGGTATAATCCATGCGCATTGCAGACGTAAGTTTTTGCACGTCTGATAATAAGACTCTTTATCCCATCTCAACGCCATGACGTAATCCCAAATACCCCTTTTTTTTGGAGCAGCCGCTTCACGTAAAGGATGATTGAGATTCCGTGCTGCGGCCTGCATCCGTTGACTCAGAAGGGTGATGATGATATCTTGAGAGCCGTTATGAAAAAGATTACCTTGGACCTTCAGAGGGATACACTGTCGAACGGTCTGAAGATCTTGACCCTGGAAGATCCATCTCATCCGATTGTATCCTATCAAATTCACTTCGCCACGGGATCCAGGAATGAGAGGTCTGGAATCACCGGCATCTCCCACCTCTTTGAGCACATGATGTTCAGAGGTTCCAAGGAGCTGGGGCCGGAGGAATTCGCCCGCATCATCCAGGCCAATGGGGGGACACTCAATGCCTTCACCACCATCGACAACACGAGCTACTTCGAAAATCTCCCCGCTGATAAATTGGAACTGGCCGTCAGGTTGGAGGCCGAGCGGCTCGAAAACCTTCGCCTGAACCAAGAAAGCCTGGATACCGAGCGGGAGGTGGTCAGGAGTGAGCGGAAGATGCGGACCGTCAATTCTCCCTTCGGCCTCCTCATAGAGCAACTCTTCGCCATCGCCTTTGACCAGCACCCCTATCAATGGCCGGTGATCGGTTGGGATCACGATCTCAGGGGGTTGACCCTACAAGACTGCCTCGATTATTACCAGCGTGGGTATGCCCCCAACAATGCCGTGGTGATCATCGTCGGTGACTTCAAGAGGGACAAGGCCCTCGTCTTGGTTGAAAAACACTACGGCCACCTTAAGCCCCCCCAAACCCCTGTGGAGACATCCCCAGCGCAGGAGCTGCCCCAGCGGGGTGAGAGACGCTCCTTCTACAAGAAGGTATCGCAATTGGAGGCCTTCTTCGCCGGCTTCCATGTCCCGGGGATCATGGACCCCGACGTCTTCCCCCTCCTCGCCCTCAAACACATCCTCTCTCAAGGAAAGTCATCCCGTTTTTACCTGCGCTTCGTCAAGACCGGCAAGGCCGTAGAGGCCCGGCTCGAGGTAGACCCTCCGCCTTTCTGGTCCATGGATCCGGGCTTGCTGCAGGTATATGCCATCGCGGCGCCTGGAGTGCCCATAGGCGGTTTAGAGAAAGAGATATGGGATGCCATTGAGGAGATAAAGGATGGGAAATTCGATGAAAAGGAGCTCGCCAAGGCCAAGCGTGGATTGGTCGTCTCTTTCATCAGAGGGCTGCAGTCGGTCTTCTTTAAGGGATTGGCAGGGGGGCTCTATGAGATCAAGGCGGGGGACTGCGGCACAATCAATACCGTGCTAAAACGATGCGAGGGGATCACCACCGAGGACGTGCAGCGAGTGGCCCAGCGATATCTGATTGAGGACAACAGGACCGTGGTTACCTTGAAACCCATCACCCCGGAGGAGAACGAACTCATGGGGCCCATGGAATAAAAGATGTTTCCGTTGAAGGCAGAGGACATAAAAAAGGTCACGCTGGATAATGGTCTCACGGTAATAGGCCTGGAGTATCATAAGCTCCCGCTGGCCCACGTCACCGTGATGGTCAGGAGGGGGAGCGAGAGGGATCCCGCGGGGAAGGAGGGGTTGGCCGACCTCACCGCTGAGATGCTGACCCTCGGCACCACGACGAGGGACAGCCAGCAGCTGTCCCTGGAGATGGAGCAAGTGGGGGCGCGGTACTCAGCCAGTTCCGGCTGGGATGCCTCTTTCATAGAGGTTGTGGGACTATCGGAAGACTTTCCCGCGTTGATGGATCTACTGGGCGATATGCTCCTGGAGTCAACCTTCCCTCAGGAGGAGATGAAACAATCCCAGCAGAGGAGGATCTCCCGCTTGATTCAGCAGCGGGATCAGGCAGAGGTCATCGCCGGCGAGATTATCATCCAACGCCTCCTCGAAGGCACGCCCTACGCCCACCCCACCTACGGCACCATACCATCCCTGGGCGGTTTGTCGGCAGGGGATCCGCGTTCCTTTTATCAACGCCACTATTCCCCTGAGGACACCGTGCTGCTGGCAATCGGCGACCTCACCCCTGAGGAGATCATCAAAAGGGCCGAAGGCCTTCTGGGAAGCTGGAAGAGCGGGGAAAAAACCGAGGATCAGCAGTCTGAACCGGCGAGGCTACAAGGGAAGAGGATTATCGCGGTGAATCGCCCCGACCTCACCCAGAGCCAGATACGGATGGGCCTCTTAGGGATCAAGAGAAAGGGCAGAGAATACATCCCCTTCAAGGTAATGAACTACATCTTCGGGGGCGGAGGATTCTCTTCCAGGCTCATGCAGCGCATCAGGGCCGAGAAGGGGTATACCTATGGCATTAGCAGCGCCTTCCAGGCAGGACGCATCACAGGGCCTTTCGTCATCTCCACCTTTACCCCGACGGCCACAACCGTACCGGCCATCGAGGAGATCCTAACGGTCATGCAAGAGTTTATCGCGGGGGGGGCAGAGGCACAGGAACTCGAAGAGGCGAAGCGTTTCTTGAGGGGGAGCTTCCCCCTGAAATTGGAAACCCCAGGCCAGATGGCCGGGGAGATCCTGAATCTGGAACTCTACGACATACCCTTCGATTATCTCTCCTCTTATCCCGAGGCTGTTGAGGAAGTCACCCTGGGAGAGGTCAATAACCTGGCCTCCGCCTATCTCCTTCCGGAGGCCTTCATGCTCGTGGCGGTGGGAAGGGCCGAGGAATTCCTGGAGCGGCTCAGGAGCTTAGGTGATGTGGAGGTCGTTGAGTACTCTGAGATGGCAACAGGCTGTCTCCCCCCCAACATCTCCAACCACGCATCCACCACGTGAGGGTCATAAAGTCTTCCCCTCATCTTTTTGATCTCCTTCACGGTGTCTTGCAGACTGAAGGCAGGGCGGTAGGGACGGTGGTGGGCCATGGCATCCACCGCATCGGCCAGCGCCAGGATGCGGCCCTCAAGGATGATCTCGTCACCCATAAGCCCCTGGGGATACCCTGAGCCATCCATGCGCTCATGGTGTTGGAGGGTAGCCTGGGCCACCGGCCAGGGGAAATCGATCCCCTTGAGGATGTCATATCCCCCCTGGGAATGTAGCTGGATAAGCGTCATCTCCATGTCGGTCAGCCTGCCGGGCTTGACCAATATCTCCACCGGCACGGCCATCTTGCCTATATCGTGCAGGATGCTGGCGATATAGATCCCGGTGATCTGGTCTTCGGGCAACCCCATGACGCGGCTTATGGCCTCGGCAAGTTCAGCCACGCCGGCAGAATGACCACTGGTATAGGGATCTCGATCCTCAATGACCTTTGAGAGGGCCTCGG
>CAYHAB010000155.1:0-3671 GCA_964354505.1 uncultured Thermodesulfobacteriota bacterium | reverse complement strand
GGTCGTGCAAGACCACCACGATAGTGAGGGATTGCTCCCTGTTTAACTGGCTCAACAGTTCCATGATCTGGACCTGATGGCCTATGTCGAGGTGGGCCGTGGGCTCGTCCAAGAGCAGCAGGTGAGGTTCCTGGGCAAGGGCTCGGGCTAAAAAGACAAGCTGTCGCTCGCCGCCGCTGAGTTCCTCCATCCTCCTTCCCCGTAGATGATCTATTCCCGTCAGCGCCATGACCCTCTCAGCTGTCTCCAGATCCTTTTCAGTCTCCAGGAACTGAAACCTCCTCCAATGGGGAACCCTTCCCAAGAGGACGAACTCCTCTACCGAAAAAGGAGACGTGGCCTCCGGTAATTGCGTAACCACGGCCATCTGTTTAGCCAACTCCCTGCGATCCATCTCATGTGTCCCCTTCCCTTTCAGGGAGATAGTCCCTTTGGCGGGAGGAAGGAATCCATTGATTGCCCTCAGAAGCGTGGTCTTGCCTGACCCATTCGGGCCGATGATCCCCACAAACGCCCCCGTGTTTATCCCGAAGCTCACTCCGCGCAGGATCGTCTTTTTTCCATAACCGCAGAAAAGGCCTTTGATCTCCAGCAGCAATCCGCCCATCAAAAAGAAGCCCCTTTCTTGCTCAGGGCATAGATAAAAAGGCCGCCCCCTACCAACCCCGTGACCACACCGACAGGAAGTTCCATAGGCGCCATAACGGCGCGCGCCAGGGTGGCGCAGAGGATGAGGAAGATGGCCCCAGAGAGGTAAGACGTTAAAATCAGTATCCGATGATCGCCCCCCACCAGGAGGCGCATCACATGGGGAACGACTAACCCGACAAACCCGATAATCCCCGTCACCGAGACACAGCACCCCGTGATAAAGGAGGCCAGGAGGAAGAGGACCTTCTTCAACCGCTCTACCTCCACCCCGAGGTGAAAGGCCTCTTCTTCGCCTAAGGAGAGGGCATTAAGGTCCACCGCAAAGAACAGAGAAGCAATCAATCCTCCAAGGGAGATGAAGAGTATAGCTCGTATCAGTGAGGAGTTGGGCTCCTGAAGGGACCCCATGATCCAAAAAATGATCCCATGAAGGTCCTCCGTCCGCGTCATGGCCATGATGAGCATTATCAGAGACGAAGCGACAAAGCTCATCATCACCCCGATAAGGAGGAGGCGGGAAAGTTTTATCATCCCTCCTCTGGTACTGAGGATATAGACCATAACCATAATCCCTGCCGCCCCCAAAAAACCGCTGATGGGGAGGGAAAAAAGGCTTAACCCTGCGGGGCCGCCGACTATGATATTCAGGGCTACCCCCAAGGCAGCCCCTCCGGAGATGCCCAGCGTATAGGGCTCCACGAGGGGATTGCGAAACATTCCCTGGAGGACTACCCCGGCGATGGCCAGACTCCCTCCCACGGCTAAACCGAGGAGGATGCGCGGCAGGCGAACTGCGAAGATGATGGCGTATTCCGAAGTCCCTCTGCCTTTGGTGAGTAACGGCAGGACCTTGTGTAAAGGGATATGCACGGCCCCCACCCCGAGGGAGAAGAGGCCGACGATTACAAGGAGTGCCGTCAGAAAAATGATCCACCCCGACCACAAAGCATGTCTATTCAACACCATGGAACAACCTCACCAGTTCCTTTACAGAATCGATAAAACTTAGCGGAGTGGGGCTGCAGAAACGGTAGGGGTCCACCATGTAGATCCTCCGTTCCTGCACGGCCCTTATGGTCTTATACTTCACCCATACGTCCTTTTCCTGCTCCCCTGCCATACCCATCTTGGCGATGAGGATGATATGGGGGATTCTTTTGACCACCTCCTCGCGGCTGTAGACGCTTGTTTTTACCTCGTGGGCAATATTCACTCCATTGGCATAGGAGACGAGGTCGTCGATAAAGGAATCCCCCCCGGCGGCAACAAGGGGCCTTGCCCCAATCTGGATAAAGACCCGCGGCCTGGGCAGCCCTTTCACCTTTCTTTTGATAATCTCTAATTCCTTCGTGGCCTGTTTGATGACCTCTTTGGCCTCCTCCTCTCTGCCCACCACATGCGAGAGTTCAAGAAAACCGTTGCAGAGGGCCTTGAAGTCCTGAGGGGCCTGGGAAATTTCCACCCTTACCCCTACATCCCGCAACTTTTGTATCTGCTTGTGGTCGGTAAGGGGGGAGGCGATTACCATATCGGGCCGGAGGCTTATGATCTTCTCCACATTCACCTCGACGACGGCCCCTACCCTCTCCTTGCGCTGGGCCTCAGGCGGCCGCCGGCAATAGATGGTAACGCCGACGATGCGATCCTGCGCTCCTAAGAGGTAGAGTTGTTCCGTTATCGCCGGTACGAGGGAGACGATCCTCTGGGGTGCGGGGTACGCAGGCAAGGCAAGGGCATGGCTGATAAGAAATAGCAAGGAGGCGCAAAAAAGCAAAAAAAACCCTTTGCTCCTGTTCCCTGTCATCCGCTTCAGCAACAAAAGGCCGATCATATCACCCACCCACTCGAAAAGAAGAGGCCATGTTCATGGTTTGCCTGATGGCCTCTTTTCATTAGTATCCTCATCTCGTTGAGTACTTTCTCCACATTCATAAATAAGGAGATGAAAACCCTAAAATTTGACGCTTAATCCACCCGAGACATTTATCCCTGGCGAGGGGTAATAAGCCAACTGGCTTCTAAACCAACTGTAGACTCCGTATTCAGAATGTTTTTCATCGAAAATATTATTTACCCCCACAAAGGCAGTAAGAAACCGCCAGGTGTAAGAAACTTTTGCATTTGCGGTTATATAGTCATCGAGCTTGGGAAATATATTCGGTTGATCGCCGATAAACCGCCTTTCTCCCACATAGTTGGCCCAGATATCTAGTGCCAGCCCCTCCAGGGGTGTAACCCCGATTCCAAAATTCACCTTGTGATGGGGGACCCCGGGGACCTCATTCCCTTTGTATTGCCCTCCTCTGATTCGCGCCTCTGTATACGTATAATTGGTCCAGAGCTTGAGCCATTTCCATGGTTTAGCCTCAGCTGAAAACTCTATACCCCAATGTCTGGTCTTGTCATAATTTTCGTTTGCACCAAAACCCAAAGGGCCTCCCAAGGGATTATAGTAGATCTCATTCTCAAGTTCCATCCAGTAGAACGTGAGCCCTGCCCTAATCTGATCAGTAAAATAGTGATCTACCCCTACCTCATACGTGACCCCTTCCTGGGGTTCCAAGAGCGTGTTGAGACCGCTCCAGGCAGAGAAGTATTCATCTATTGCGGGGTATCGGTATGATGGGGAGATCCTGCCGTAGACCTTGGAATTCTCCAAAAAGAGGTAAGTAAGACCCACTTCCCAGGCATGCAGAAAATAGGTCACTTCGCCATCAAAGGAGGCCCATGTGCCAAAGAATGAGTCATAACTCGACCCTTTAAAATCGTTTTTGACCTGCTCGTAGCGATAACCGCAGGAGAAGATGAGTGACTTCAATATGGAGAAATCGTCATGGAAATACAAGGCCCATGCATCCCTCTGCACCTCTGTATCGCTGCTGAGGAAATTTTGTACAGGATCACCCATTCCCGTATCATAGTACTGATTTTTTGAATCGGTATAGTAATAATCAAAGCCTAAGATTAACTTATTATGGAACACCCGGATATCTCTTTCCCACACCCATTGAGGGCTCACG
>CAYHAB010000154.1:0-3075 GCA_964354505.1 uncultured Thermodesulfobacteriota bacterium | reverse complement strand
TTGGCAAGTAAGTTCACCACACATGTTGAGGTAGTTGAAGAATCAGTGATGCATGCGGTCTCTCTTGCGAACTCTTCGTAGGCTCGATTAAAATGCATGACTAGCCCTGAGTCGGACCATAGGTATGGAGCTATTGCATCGTCAAGGATCTCACTGCGGGCGTAACTTATAATTTCAGCAATGTTCATTGCTTTTCTCCGATAAAATAAAAGGGAAGGAAGGCATTTTGTTCCCTCCTTCCCTTAATTGATTGTTGTTTTGCTACTTCTTACACGTCCAGCTTAACCATGATGTCGTCGAGGTTGGAGCTCATTTTCTGCATACCCAGAATGGGAGAATCGAGCATTGCCTTGATAGCGTCAATTTTTGATTCAAGTCCTCCAAGGTCAATATCCATCTGTTCGTATTTACCCCTTCCTATGCATGTTGAACATACCGTATCCGGTAAACCTGGGTTTGATACAGTCCCTGCACCATGGCATGCAGGACATTCTCTGTAAGTCTTATATAAAGTCATCGTCTACCTCGATTATTCTACTTCGCTTGTAAGAGCAATCAAGTTGAGAGAATCATCAGATGCTGCAAATACAGTTGGTCTCCAAATATATGGGTTAGCAGAGGTGCTCATATGAGTAACCCCATAAAACTGGCAATTCGGGTCAATGGCTACCATATAGGTAGTAGATCCGGTGAAAGCAAAAACATGTTCCATCTTAGTAGCCATATTTGTAGACATGCAATAAAAACCGCAATTCTTAAAAATTGCCTGTCCTAACCCGGACGTATTTTCCACCTCAACAAAATAAGGATCCGCATCTCCGATTCTTGTAAGGAACGTACAATCTTCAAACAGACTACATGTTCCAGTACCTAGTTGAATTAATCCTTTTGCGTGGGTTCTTTCAATAGATAGATTCCCGAAGGTACAGTGTTTAAAATACTGAAATCCAGTTCCAGTAACTCTTAGGGCCCCACCATAGCTTTCATCTGATGCCTGTCCAGTAGAAATAGGACTAGAGATGTGGACATTTTCTAGGGTGGTGTAGTTACCTGTTAGCGTAATTCCCGCAGTGTGGCTAGCGTGAACTGCGCCTAATCCGTGCTGGAAATAAAGATTTTTAAAATAATTCCCATAACCGCTGACTGTAAACAACTGCGTATCTCCATCAGCCGTTGTTATCCTTGCCCTCTGCCCAGCATAGTGATCTGCCCCATTACCAATGAAACGACTCATGTGATACGTCCAGTCATAGGCCGCCGTCAGGGAGATTCCACTGGTGCCCTGAATGTATACAATGGTATCCCCTTTTGCAGTTGTAATCAAATCGTCAACAGCCTCTAATGTTTTCTTAGCATGCGTGTATGACTTCCCGGTGTTACCGTCACTTCCATTGGTAGGGTCAAGATAAACTATTTTCCTGGTCAACGGACTTCCGCCAATAATATTTCCAACTTCTAACTGATCAATGCTCCACTGTTGTTTTCTCATTTTTTCTCCCTTTCATTCGGGCCGTCTGTGCTTCCCGACACCCTACTGATCAAATTGTTATAATACAGTCCAAAGATAAAAACGGGGGACCGACCCAAAAGGTCTGCTATTAACCGGTGCGATCCCCCTAGTGATGTTAAGATTGTTTTACGAAATTGTCATCCCGCCCCAAACATCAGTCACGAGAGCAGCAACCCACAGAACTCCGTCAAAATCGTAAGTCTTAAATATACCGTAAATATAGTCATCTGCGGTATACATCTTACCATTGAGAACCGCGTTCGTGTCTGTAGCGTGGACATCACCAGCACATATTCCGAGAGCGCTGGTTAGAGCGGCGGAATCTGTCGTAACCCAGTATGCTGCACCTGCAGAGTCCCCGATAGAGTCCAGAACCGAGGCGAGGGTTGAGGCTGTCTGAAGGGTCCACCAGACATGGTGAACATACCAGCCTTCATGAATATTGAAAAACTTAACATCTGTCTGTTCGGAAATATCGACGAGATCTGCCGTTGCGGTGCAATCTATCTTGTTCTTCAGCAAGAACGTCTTATTTAAACCATCAGCGGGCACACCGTAAGTTACCCCGTCCGTAAAATCATAATATCCGGTTGTAATTGCCATACCAAATCCTCCTTTACTTCTTTTGCAGTATGTTAGAAGAAACCCGGAGTAGCGATGCTACCCCGGGAGTTTGATTGTCTTATGCGGCCTTTTTACAAATCAGGGCGCCATAAGCATCTCCTTTCACAACCTTGTAACCGTATGACTGAAGCCCTCTTACTCTGTCACCGAAGGTGTCAGGGGATCTGAGAGATTCCGTCTCGGTCAACTGGGTCGCAAACGAGATAGCATCTTTGGTTCCGAAAAGTGAATACCAAACGCCGGATGCATTGTACAGCAAGTTGCTGGAATACAATGTGAAACGATCAATCATTCCAATCCTTCCATTACGAAGAGGGGAAACCCCGTCCCCGGTAAGGGAGGCATCTTTGATGTCAGACTTTTTGATGAGTCCGGCCATCCAAATAGGAATGACAAACCATCTTCCGGTCTCAGGAACATTCTGCTCATCGAGAACGTTGCCGCAATCGATGATATAGTCAAGAACATTAGTAGACGAAATTTCAACGGGGGCAGCGCCTGTGCCGACATTGTATCCCGCAGAAACCTTACCAGCCGTAAGACCAGTATTATATGTTGCGGTCATACCCGCATAAATTCCACTGTCATCAAAGAAGGCGCTTTCGATAGCAATCTTTAACTGCATGGCTGCGTCGTCCGTGAACTTATTTAACAGAGGAAGATCTGTCTGAACTTTAACGATGTCGTCAAGTTCAATCGCCCATGATTTGCCCTTGTCAATGGTCATCGTGATCGATGCACTGGAAGGTCTTTCATAGGTCAATTTCTGTCCGATAGAATAATCGGAAACTGTGATTGAAGGGATCGTTCGGATGATAACGGTATCACCCTGTTTCTTGATTTCTCCCTCATACTAATCTATCCCTGTTTCCAGGGTAGGTGGACTATATCTTGTTTCTCGATTTATATTCGAGAATCTCAGCGTGTAGTCTCTGAGGATT
>CAYHAB010000153.1:0-3544 GCA_964354505.1 uncultured Thermodesulfobacteriota bacterium | reverse complement strand
ACATCTACGAAGTTGTTCCAAATAGTCGGATATGCATTATATGCATCAATGAGCTTTTTGTTGATAAGTGCCCCAACAGCCTTTGGAAATGTGGTGCTATCCAAGGCTTCAAACATATCCCTGATAGAATATTCCTCTGGCCTCCATGTGCCTTTCTCAATATCCTCTACGATAATGCGAGCAGCCTGCTGGATGTTTCCAATTTCCTTAACCTTCTGCTTCAGCATGTTGAAGTCCTTACCAGCCTCGAAAACGTGTGTCTTCATATTAAAATCACCTCCTCTTATTCTTTTTTATAAAATCTAATTATTTCGCATTGCTCACAAAGTCAATAGACCCTAAAAGCATGGACGTCTGTATCCTGACCTTAGCGACAGAAGCAGAAGCCCCATACTCAATCACGCGACCGATACAATGCTGGTAGTCTCCATTGTCAGCAGCAGCACTTATTGCATCAACATCTATTGAGCCACTAGCAGATCCTACTCCAGTAACGTATTTTGCTACATATCCAGGATATACAGTAGTTGCAGCATTCAACGGCATCTCAAAGACTCCGTCCTGCAAAACTATAATAGCATCGTCGTCCCCATCCCTAGACCTGGATCCACTGATTCCAGCAAAATAATGTGTAGCACGATCGCCAACACTGGCAGACACAAGTTGCCCAATTGGCTTTGCATAATACCTGTTTCCAGCCCCAGTAGTCAACGACCTGTTAAGGTACACAGGATCCCCAATAGCTATCTCATTGCACTCAGACTGTTTCACTGTAGGCACAGGAAGAGTAATCTTCACCGTGTTGTCATACAGATACTGAATTGCATTAGTCTTACTTCCCTTACTCATTACTTATCACCTCCAACAGTTCATTTTTTAGAATGCTATTTCATTGCCTCATGCAGTTTCTTCCTAGCTTCCTCATCGGAAAGCACAGTATCTCCTGCCTTTGTATTCTTCTGCTCATCACCCATAGTCTTATCCATGACAGGCTCAAGCATCTTCTTTCTTTCCTTTACCAAAGCCCTGATGCGGTCTTCGACCTTCTCGCCCCCAAGCTCCATTAGGATTTCATTGAATTCCTTCGAGATCTTGTCGGCTGGAAGCTTTTCCTCTTCCAATACCTTTGCAATAAGGTCTTCCCTTGCCTTCAGAGCTTTCTTCTGGTTTTCAGCGTCCTCGTAGTTCTGGAGCTTTGCTTTTACAGATTTCAACTCTTCCAGGGAAGCCTCAAACTCCTTGACTTTCTTGTCCACTTCTTTACGCTCTTCAGTGAGCTGTACAGTTGCAGACGTCAAAGACTCTTTTTCCTGCTCCAGATTCTTTATATACTGGATAACAGCATTTTCGATGCCGTCTTCTGTAAGCCCTATGGTTCTTATCTTGTCCATAAGATACTCAACAACTTTCTTCATCTTCAAATCACCTCCTGTATCTTTCCCTTTGTTGTCTTCATACATCCCACTCGTGGTTGCTGGATCTCCAACCCAGTCTATAGAGTACAGCCTAAGGACGTCTTCCACCTGTTCCCTTCCATGCTCATCATTGGAGTCTGCAAACTTGCCCTTGGCGTTTATCGAGAAGCCTGCCAAGTCTGGCATTTCAGTCGCTACCTCAAATATCTTTGAGTATGCGTCTGAAGACTTCAGGACCTTCAGGTCTGCATATATCGCACCGTCCTCCGCCATGCGGGGGCTGTGGAACTTGCCTACCAGGTCCTTTACGGAAGATCCAAATATCCCATGATCCATATACGACTTTGCATTGTCTGCAAGCTTCAACAGGGATTCTTGAGCCTTCTTTGAATACACCCTGTTGTTCAGGGATACAGGCCTGAATACGCACAGGCCTGACAAGACACCCCTGTCTGGGTCTATCCTTGTGTCCTTGTGAATTGGAGAAGCAACAGATTCTACTAAATTTGGTTTCAAACTATTTCACCTCCTGGTGTGTTAGCAACTACTGCAGCCGACAAAGAATCTGCTGACGCCTTTAGAGTTTCGGCTAATTCCTGGATCTTGGCAGGGTCCGCCTGAGCATCTATTAATTGCTGGGCAATTCCCTGGATCAACAGGATCGCCGACTGCTCCAAAGTGGTAGTTGCCTGAACTTGTGCTATTAAATTATCAAGTTGTACCATTATAATCACCTCCAATATGATAACTGCTATAATAAGTGGGAGAACTATAAAAAATAACATGTAACAAGCCTTTTTCGAAGAGTAAAATGCTGTTGAGCTTTAGATTTAAAAGATAACTTAATAAAATTACGTAGTTGTCAAAATAGGTAAAAATTTCATAAAAATTAAAAGAGCCTTACCTTACCACACCAGACAAGAATAAAAAATTCGAGTGGGAAGCCCTCCCAGTCCTGGGGTCCTTCCACCAAGTCCTGGGGTCCCTGAAAGGTTTGAGCTGCAATATGCGTTTCGACTAAGCCTGCCAAGCTATTGAGTACCTCGCCCCTACCCACCTGATTCACTGGGTAAGGCCATAAGACATTTGAGCTGCCGTATGCCTCCACTGTCTTATTGCTGAACATACTTCGTATAACACATTGATTGGACTACTGAACCCATGCCCGGCCATGGCTATCCCTCTACCTTTTGGTCCATTGCCCAACCTTTTGCCGCAATGCCCTGCATATTCCTATTATATTATGCTTTTGCCGATAAGTAAACGCTTTCCCGCTATTTTCCTGCATGTTCCCCTCTTTCTGCTGCGGTGCACCATAAAAATGGTTTAATGCCCACCCTGGCTGGCATGCCTGAATGCCTTATATGCCCCCTCACCATCCTGGCTGTTTGCCTCCTTTTTCTCTGTCTGGCCTCATCAGGTTGAAGTTTTCTGGTGCCTCCAGGTTCCACATTCCTCTTGGTGTGAAATCCTTATTGCACAGGTCACACTTTATTCTATCCCCGAATATCAGCCACCTTTGGTTCCCGCATTCGCATGTATAGCATTCTTCCATTTTATTTCCCTTTGCTTTATCTTTACCCAATACCTTTATTTGAAGAGAGGTTATAGTTTCTTCCTCTCTATTATTTTCAAAGAGTAGGAAAGAGAATGAATATTTTCAACGAACTTCTTATTCCTACTCTTTCATTGCTACAAATATATCTTCTGCTACCTTGTTCATTACCTTTCTTACTGCTCTTCTATGTGCTTGCATCTTTGGAAGCTCTTTACATCTTTCTCTTTCTTGGTCATATATCTTTCTAGTGCCATTGCCTTTTTGTATAAACTGCTTAGGAAAGACTCCTAGGAATTCCTTCTTTAGATAAGGATTACCATACTGTCTTGCCTCTTCTTGTGTCATTCTCTTTCTATTTCCCTTCTTGTCTTCTATCCACTTCTTTCTTTTCATTCTTGTTGGGTCTAATCCAACATATCTCTTTAGTCCAGCTAATGTCTTCGTCTTTTCAGGAGATATGTAAGCTACTAACTTTGCAGTTGATAGGATGCCCAATCCATGGATGCTTAACCATTTATTTATGTATTCATTAGACTTAGCTAATATTCTTACTTCTTCTTCTACTTCTATT
>CAYHAB010000152.1:0-2755 GCA_964354505.1 uncultured Thermodesulfobacteriota bacterium | reverse complement strand
GTTAACATACTTGTTTTTTACTGTCATGACCATAGGTTAGCATGGTTTTACCCTGCTGTTCTAGTCATGACCCATTTAATAAAATAGCGATAATTTACATATTTTTTTCGCTCGATTCGTAATTTTTTGATGTTGACAAGCAGAAATAAAACAATTAAGTTATATCTTCTTAAATTCCTAAGAATTTAGGGATAATTGATATAGTCGAAACAAAAAAATATAATATTTTTAGGGAAGGAGGCCGGATTTGAAAGGATTAAAAATAACTTCTGACGCGCCTGGAGAGAAGCTTTTTATGCTTGGCAATGAGGCAATAGCCAGAGGGGTTATAGAAGCCGGAGTTCAGGTGGCGGCTGCCTACCCCGGCACTCCATCCAGCGAAATAATGGAGACCCTTGCCGGTCTAGCCAAGGAACTGGATATCTATGCCGAGTGGTCAACCAATGAGAAGGTAGCCTTTGAAGTCGCTTTTGCTGCATCGCTTTGCGGTCTAAGAGCGCTGGCATCAATGAAACACGTTGGTGTCAATGTAGCTCACGACCCGCTCATGTCAGCCGCCTATATAGGCGCCATCGGCGGCTTCGTTCTCGTCTCCGCAGATGATCCCGGTGTATGGAGCTCACAGGTTGAGCAGGACAACCGATTTATCGCCGCGCAGGCCTATCTACCCATTCTTGAGCCATCTTCCGCCGATGAAGCCAAGAATATGATGGTTGATGCCTTTAACCTCTCCGAGGAATTTGGACATCCGTTTATGTTCAGGTCGTTAACGAGGATAGGTCACGCCCGGAGCGATGTAACACTGGGGAAGATCTCTAAAGAAAAGAGAAAGGGCTCATTCAAGAAAAACCGCATGCGATTCGTCTTAACCCCTGCTGGAGCCAGATACAACCAACCATTAATGATCAAACGCTTTGAAGATATAAAAAAGCGGGTGAATACTCTTCCCTATAACCAGTTGACATTGGCGAAAGGAGCTAAGCTGGGTGTAATCGCCTCTGGGCTTGCATATGTTTACGCCCAGGAGGCAATCACATGGTTGGGTCTTGACGACAAAATCTCCGTACTCAAGGTTGGGACACCTCACCCCCTCCCTGAGGAACTGGTCACAAAACTACTGAATTCAGTACCCGAGGTATTGGTTGTAGAAGAGCTGGAGCCGTTTGTTGAGCTTCGTGTCAAGGCGCTTGCCCAAGCAGCGGCTATCCCGGTCAAAATCCGCGGCAAGGATTTACTCCCGGTAACAGGCGAGCTTTCTGTAACCAAGGTTACCGAGGCCGTTGCCGAGCTGACCAAAACCAAATCTCCGGTCGATCTCAAAGAGATAGAAAAGCTCGGTCAAGAGGCGGCTCAGCTATTACCACTCAGACCCCCATCCCTCTGCGCAGGTTGCCCTCACAGGGCATCCTTCCTTGCCATCACGAGAGTTGCCCGCAAGGTAGCCAGAGAGCGTGGGAAAGATATGTTGCCTATATTTCCGAGTGATATCGGCTGTTATACACTGGGCACCACGCCGCCCTTGGAAGGAGGGGATACAACGGTCTGCATGGGGGCCAGCTTCGGCATGGCCAATGGCTTTGCCCATGCCCAAGATGCCCCGGTAATAGCCCACCTTGGTGACTCAACCTTCTTCCACTCCGGTATACCGCCGATGATCAATGCCGTCTTCAATAAGGCAAATATAACGATGGTTGTCTTGGACAACTCGACCACTGCCATGACAGGGTTCCAGCCTGACGCCGGCACGGGCTACACGGCGATGGGTGATAAGACCGTCCAGCTAAAAGCTGAAGAAATAGCCAAGGCGTGCGGTGTACAACACATCGCTATCATGGATCCCTTTGACCTCAAGTCATCAATGGAAATTGCGGAAAAGGCAATTAGATTTGATGGACCGTCGCTGCTGGTTTCCCGAGGACTTTGCGCCAGGGTGGCAGAGAGGGAAAAGAAAAAGGCGAAGGTGAAAATTGTCCCCGATTGTGTGGATCAAGAGAAATGCTCCAAATCCGTTAATCGACAAATGCCTTGTGAGGCTATTTGCCCCGCAACTAACGATATCCCCGGTTTCCTCGGCCTGGTTAAACAAGGCAAGCTTCAGGAAGGGCTGGAGTTAATCAAACAGACCAATCCGCTCCCCGCTGTATTAGGGAGGGTTTGCTATCACCCCTGTGAGACGGAATGTAATCGTCGTGCATACGACGAATCAATCGCTGTCCACAAGGTAGAAAGATTACTGGGGGACTATGAACGCACCCAGCCTGGTGAAAAGAAAGTGAAACCGGAGCGCGGTGAGAAGATAGCTGTTATAGGCTCCGGGCCGGCAGGTCTCAGCTGCGCTTATTACCTGACCAAGATGGGATATCAGGCGACTATATTTGAAGCCCTCTCCGTGGCAGGCGGAATGCTGGCAGTGGCCATCCCTGAATACCGGCTACCCAAGGATATACTGAGGGATGAGATTAAACGGATAGAAGACCTGGGCGTTGAGATACGCCTCAACACCCCGGTCAAACCGGGCGATGACCTCAGCAAGCAGGGGTATAAAGCGGTCTTTATCGCAACAGGCGCTCATAAAAGCATGATGTTGGGCGTTCCGGGGGAGGAAAAAGAGGGTGTGCTCTCAGCGTTGAGTTTTCTCCGTGACGTTAATCTCGGCAAGAAAACAAGCGTCGGCGAGAAAACCGTCGTTACCGGCGGCGGCAATGTGGCCGTAGATGCCGCTCGAGTGGCCCTGAGGAAGGGCGCAAAGCAGGTG
>CAYHAB010000151.1:0-7361 GCA_964354505.1 uncultured Thermodesulfobacteriota bacterium | reverse complement strand
CTGATCCACACCCTGTACCACATTGTAGGTCTGAAAGATCCCCCCCGAGCAGGCACAGGCGCCGTAGGCGATCACCCACTTGGGCTCAGGCATCTGCTCGTAGATCCTCTTAATCATGGGGGCCATCTTCTTGGTGACCGTCCCCGCCACGATCATGAGGTCAGCCTGTCTGGGGGAAGGGCGGAATACCTCAGCGCCGAATCGTGCGATATCATAGGCCGACGAACTGGTGACCATCATCTCGAGGGCGCAGCAGGCCAGACCGAAGGTTACCGGCCAAATGGAGTTTTTGCGCGCCCAGTTGACCAGCTTGCTGAGGGAGGCCGTGACGATGTTATCACCGAGCTTGACCTCTATTCCCATTCCCCTACTCCTATATTTATTTCTATTCCCATTCTAGGGCTCCTTTTTTCCAGACATAAATAAAACCAACCAGGAGGATGAAGACAAAGATCATCATCTCCACAAAGCCAAATACTCCGAGCTTACGGAAGACCACCGCCCAGGGATAGAGGAAGACCACCTCCAGGTCGAAGATGAGGAAGAGCATGGCAATGATGTAGTACTTGATGGAGATGGCCTGATGGGTGGGACCGAGGGTGATCATCCCGCATTCATAGGGTGAGGCCTTTACAGGATTAACTCTTCGGGGGCCTAAGAAGTGGGATGCAACGACTGCAAAGACGGCGAAGAAGACGGCGAGTCCGATTAAAAAGATTACAGGTATATACTGATTGAGCATCATTTCCTTGAACCCCTTCGAAGGTTCTGTGGTAGAGGTTTTCTAACACACCCAACTGCCTTTTGCAACTTTTTTTATGGAATTGTAAGTTAACGGCAATTCTTTAGTGACGGGTGCTGCGGTGATGTATGGGGGATGTCCTCAAATTATACCAATACCATCTATATCAAGCTATCAAATTGCTTTAAGATGTCCCCTCTTTGTTAGGGTATTTTAAATTCGACTCTTTATTAACTTGACAATGACTTTAAAAATGGTAAGATCATTCTATGAACAACAATTTCACTTAATGGACTCTTAATGATAAGGGGTCAGACTGGCAAACTGCACCACCTATTTTTTTAGACACATACAATACATTGCACTATCAAAATTTCTTACGTTGCTTCTTATTGTGAAATTTAAGAGGGTAATGATCTATGGAATTCTGGAACTCTTACACGGAAACCCTGCCGAGGGAAAAATTAGATACTATAGAATTCTCATATTTTAAAAATCTCCTTTCCTATGCTAAATCTCATTCCGGCCTCTACAAGGAAAAATTTAAGGGGATAGAGGCCGGCGACATTAAAACCATTGACGATATCAAGAAGGCCCCTTTCACCTATAAAGAAGAGTTGAGAAGGTGGCAGGAAAACGTGGAGCCGTTTCCCTACGGAGGTCTCCTCGGCGTGGATATTGAGGAGGTATCTACCTTCCGACAGACGAGCGGAACTACCGGAAAACCGGTCTATGTCCCTGAGACCTATGAGAGTTGGCAGTGGAGGATTGAATCATGGTGTCATATACTCTGGATGGCAGGATTCAGACCCAGACACAGGGTTTTTCTCCCCTTCGGGTATAACGTCTATGTGGCATTCTGGGAAGCGCATTACGCTGCTGAAAAGATTGGTTGCGAAGTAGTGCCGGGCGGGGCCCTCGATACAAAAGGAAGGGTCAATAAAATTATCGAGATCAAGGCAAATGCCATGACAGGCACCCCAACGTATTGCCTCAACATTGCCCAAGAAGCCATGGGGATGGGCATGAACCCAAAATCCCTCGGTATCGAGCGGATCCTCGGTGCCGGCGAACCGCTGCCGGAGGCGACGCGCAAGCGGATTGAGGACACCTTCGGCTGCCACATGTTCGACCATATCGGCAGTACCGAGACCTGCGGCTTTGCCGGCATGTGCGAGGCCAAGCAAGGCCTTCATGTCGTAGAGCCTTTTTTTCTTATTGAGTTGCTCGACCGTGAGACGCTCTCAAAAGAAGTGGCAGAGGGTGAGCAGGGTGTAATAGTCATCACCCCTCTCGGCAGAAGGTCTTTCCCGGTAATCCGTTTTAATACGATGGATGTAGCCATCAAGGGACCTTCCGGTTGCAGTTGCGGCAGGACCTCAAGAAAGTTAATGGAGATTGTCGGCAGGGTGGATGATATACGGAAGATTCGCGGCGTGCTCTTCTCTCCAAAGACCGTTGAGCAGCTTGTCAGATCTGAATTTCCGGATATCGTAGAGTATGAAATTGTTGTTACCCGCGAAGACATCATGGATGAGATCACGCTCAGGATAGAGGCAGATCAGAAACTGGGCAAGGATGAAGCAGAACAGCTCGCAAAGAGGCTCATGGAAAGACACAAGATAAAGACAAACCTGACGTGTCAAGTAAAGATTGAGCCTCCAGGAACCCTGCCGCGATACGACCTTAAGGCAAAGCGATTCAAAGATATGAGAGAGGTAAAATAATGATAGACGAAATCAGAAAAGAGATAAGGAATATTGAAAAAAGTGCCGAGAGGTTGAAATTTCTGGCGGCCGACAATAAGGCAATCTGGAAAAATGCATCCATAATCCTAACGTTTGTATATATACTTAATTTTATAGCGCCCGTGGTTGAAAAGGCAGACAGCCAATAAAAGATATGGAAAACTTTCCATGAGCGCAAAAGAGAGACGTCCTCTGCAGTCATCAGAAAGAACGATACATTGCAAGTTTTATCATAACTGTCCGGTTAAGCGAAGCTCATAGATAATTGGTTTGTATTCATAGCGTTATTTTTCATTGGTGGTGGTTCAAAGAGTTCTTGGAAGGTACATGTTCTAAAGAGATTGAGCTGGATAATCCGTAGCAGGTTTTGCAGGCTCACAGCAATACGAGAGAGGAATTTCAGATAGCACAGCAAAAGATAGGCGATGAGGGCAACATAGATTTGCGTGAGCACGGCATTGCGGGAGTTTCCGATGAATGCCTTGATCTTTAGATTTTGTTTGATCCAGCGGAAGAAAAGCTCGATCTGCCAGCGTTCTTTGTAAATACCAGCAATTGTTTTGGCGGACAAACGGAAGTTATTGGTTAAAAAGACATAGTGTTTTTTTGTTTCAGGGTCGCGATAGCCAATGCGCCGTAACGGATAGGGACAAAGATCGCTTTTGACGCCGGTCAGTACAATAGTCTGATCTGAGGTAAGCCCCTGTTTTTTATTCACCGGGTGGCGTTGTATGGCCTTGTAGAGCGCATTTTTCTTCTGACGGGTGACAAAAAAGAGCTTTTTGTGGTGAAATGAAGCAAATAAGGCATAATCGGTGAAGCCACGATCAAAGACAGCGATCGATCCTTTGGGCAACCGCAGACACCGTGCTGCGGTAACCTCATGGGTTTTTCCATCAGAGACGGCAACAAATGCGGGCAGATAGCCTTCATGATCGATCACGGTATGCAGCTTGATTGCTGCCTTTGTCCTGCGGAACGATGCCCAGGGGAACAGACTCAATGCAAGATCAATAACGGTTGCATCAAGGCTATAAAGCTTATTTTTAAATCTGAATTTATGCTGAGGCGCAACTGAGCAACATCGCTGATATGTGCGGGCAAACAATGCTTCGAAAAACGAAGCGGGCCTGCTGTTATTGGCATCTGCGAAGGTAGATCGGGCAACAGGGGCAGCACCGATATGGTAAAGGCTCTTTGCCCGTACTGATAAACATTGGATGCCGTCTCGAAGGCTTACGCGACTGGTTAGTTGCATAAACATAAGATGAACGAATTGATTCCATCTGGTGAATATTCGAGGTTTTCGGCCAGTGCTATGCTGTTTTTCAAGTGTGGAAAATTCATGTCTCGGAATAAATTTCAGCATATCATGGAAAAGTGTGTTATAATGAGCCATAGTTCGAATTCTCCTTTCTGTTCAGTATGTTATCTCAAACACATTGTAACAGATTTCAAGGAGAATTCGAACTTTTTTAATACCTTAACCGGACAGGAATGAAGTTTTATATAAATAATTTTATCAGGTGAAACCACATGACTTGGGATAAGAAAGAGGCTTTTTACAATAGGTCGCTGGAGAGGGCATTGCAGATACTAAACGCTTTTAACAATGAGAGACAAGCGCTTACTCTTGCTCAACTCTCAGAGATCCTGAACCTTTCCAAGGCTACCGTCTTAAGGCTGTGCTCAACACTGGCAAAATACGACTTTCTTAAACAGGACCAAGAATCACGGCAATATTCCCTGGGCTTAAGATTGTTCGAACTGGGGAGTATCGTTTTTTACTCTTTATCCCTTGGGAAAATTGCCTCTCCCTATTTAAGCCAATTGCAAATGAAACTGGGTAAAACGATATTCCTGGGGATCCTGGACAATGACGAATTACTCTACATAGACAAGAGGGAAGATCCCAACAACCCGATCCATTTCACCTCGAAGATCGGCACACGCCGCCCCCCCTATTGGGGTATGGTGGGGCCGATGCTCATGGCATACCTGCCTGACAGCGAAATCGAAAGGCTGTTACAGAAAAGTCCTTTGACGGCTACCACAAAAAAGTCTCTTACCAGAAAAGAGGAGTATAAAGAGTGGCTTCGCCTGGTGCGGGAACAGGGTTTTGCCATCGATGTTGAGACGGCCCTTGAAGGTATTACCGGCGTCGCCGCCCCAATACATGACTATACCGGAAAGGTTATAGCCGGCATAGGCGTTGGGTTCATCTCTTCATCAGTGGATTCAAAGAGACTGAAGAGGATAGTAAAAGAGACGGTAGGAACAGCCCTGACCATCTCCAAGGAACTGGGCTACCTCGAAAAAAGGGAGCAAGCTTTTAGATAATTTTGTTCAACGTTAAACTTCTCTTCTCAATGCTCCGTAAAGTCCTCTTGTTTCCTTCTTCATCCAATCAACAATGTCAGCACTTTTTTGATTACCATCCCAGCAGACTTTTTTGCTTGACAAGGCTTGCGAAAGTATTATAATAACATTCTATGAATTTCTGTTTCATTCAATGAAATAAATCGAAAAACACACCCGAAACCGAGGGGCACGATGAAGACCTTCCAGAAAGAGACGGCAAGGTATTGGAATCCCATCCTCGAGACCCTTCCGCAGGAGACGCTTCAGACCCTGCAACTGAAGAAATTCAGGCGCATAGTAGAATGGGCATATAACCACTCACCTTTTTACCGCAACCTCTATCAGAAGGCAGGTCTAGAGCCCGGGGATATAAAAAACTTTGAGGATATCCGGAAGGTTCCCAAGATTGAGAAGGGGATGATGAGAGATGTCCAAAAAAATGACCCCTTCCCCTATGGAGATATGCTCGCTGTGCCTCTTGAGCAGGTGACAAATTTCAGGCAGACCAGTGGGACGACAGGGACGCCTGTGTATCAGGCCGACACGTGGCAGGACTGGGAGTGGTGGGCAGAATCGTGGTGTTATATCCTGTATGCTCAGGGGTATCGTGCTACCGATAGGGTCTTCCTCCCCTTTGGTTATAATATCTTTGTTGCGTTCTGGGCCATGCATTATGCATCTGAGAAGCTCGGCTGTGAAACGGTCCCTGGGGGCGTATTAGATACGGAGGCCAGGATTCTCAAGATGCAGGAACTTAAGTGCACGGCATTTGGGGCTACCCCTACCTATGTCTTAGGATTAGCGGATACCGCCAGAAAAATGGGGATCGATCCTGCAAAAGATCTCTATATCCGGAGGATAACGGTTGCGGGTGAGCCTGGTGGGAGTATTCCTACTACTAAAAAGAGGATGGAGGACGCATGGGGGACAAAGGTCTATGATCACATCGGTGCCACGGAAATCGGTGCGTGGAGTTATGAGTGTACGGAGCAACCAGGGGGCCTGCACGTGAATGAAGGTCTCTTTTTAGTGGAAATTGAGGATGTGGAAACCGGGGAGTTGATCACCGGACCTGGCAAGAGAGGCAAGATGATAATCACTGCATTTGATCGGATTGGCAAGCCTTGTATCAGGTTTGACTCCAAGGACGTGATTTTGTGGGGCAACAAAGAGTGCGATTGCGGCAGGACATTCCGCATGATCGATGGCGGTGTGGTGGGGCGTGCTGATGATATCACCAAGGTAAAGGGTGTCCTCTTAGCTCCCACGGCCATAGAAGAGGTAGTCCGCTCAATCAAGGGGCTGGACAACGAGTTCGAGGTGGTGGTGACAAAGAAGGGTGATCTGGACGATATTACGCTCAAGGTGGAACTTTTGCCTGGTGAGGAGGGGAATCGTGCGGCGATTTTGGAGCATCTCAAGGAACAGCTTCGGCTGAAAACAAACCTTGGATATAACATCGAGGTTCATCCACATAATTCACTGCCCCGGTATGAGGTGAAGGCGAAACGTTTCAAAGACCTAAGAATACACGGATAGAGAAAAGAGCACCAAGAGAAAAGTGCCGAATTTTGGTATTTAAGGTGTTGAGGGAATGAGGATGGATCGAAAAGAGATAGAAAAAATGGATTCCCAGATCAAGGCCATCAAGAAGGCGGCCGAGGAATTGAAGGCCCTTTCAGGAGGGATGCAGGCGATTGACCGGAACGTCGAGCGGATGCTCGCCTCCGTGAAGATGCTCGAAATCAATGCGACAGATCTCCTTTTGTGAGCCTCTGAGGAGGCCCTCGTGGGGAAACTGGCCTCCCCAGGGGAACCATTTTGCGGGGAACACTGAAAATTTTGATTGATAAAAAAAATTAGTTGTAGTATAATAATCCAACTTCCTGAAGAGGGGATAGAAGGCCCCCCCTCTTGTTTTGAGATATTTCGAAGATCCGGTCTTTGAACCAGGATGGGGCTTTTAGCAGTTCAATCTTCAAGGACTTCTCAATGTAAGGAGGGGTTTCGATTTATCTTACAGAACAGAAAGGAGGGATAAAAGAAGAAAAAAGGATAGATGTTGAATGATAGTAGCAGGTGGTGTTGGCAGCAAAACGTTTTTTAAAAAATTAAGTGCTGTAAAAGGAGGATTAACATGAGACAGTTGAAATTAGTATCTGTAATCTTTGTCCTCTTGTGCGTTGGGTTCTCGTTCGCGATCTCGCCAGCCTACGCGCAGATAAAGCTCAATTATTCGAACTTTTTCCCTGCCCCTCACAAGAATTGCGTTCTTTCTGTTGAATGGGGTAAGGAGATCGAGAAGAGAACAAATGGGAGGGTACAGGTCACGGTGTTTCCCGGGGGGACATTGACTCCTGCCGACAAATGTTATGACGGTGTGGTGCAAGGAATCTCTGACGTTGGGATGTCGGTCCTTTCCTATACGATGGGACGGTTCCCTTTGATGGAAGTCATTGACTTACCCGTAGGAGTTAAAAGCGGCACAGTAGCCACCAGATTGATCAATG
>CAYHAB010000150.1:0-2836 GCA_964354505.1 uncultured Thermodesulfobacteriota bacterium | reverse complement strand
TGATCCCGAGGAAAACGCCGCGTTTTATCAACGTGAAGGGGCCGATGAACTGGCCATGCTGGATATAGCTGCCACCGTAGAGAACCGGAAGACGAGGTTGGAATGGATCAAGGCCGTCTCCGCAGTCATCGATATCCCCCTGACCGTGGGGGGTGGGATTTCTACGCTGGAGGATATCCACTTGGTCCTTGAGGCCGGCGCCGACAAAATTTCGATGAACAGCGCCGCCGTGAAGGACCCGGGTCTGGTCAGGGCGGCGGCGGAGGCATTCGGCACGGAGAGGGTTACGGTTGCCATCGATGCCCGGAGGAATGCGGAGATGCCGTCGGGGTTTGAGCTGGTAGTATCAGGCGGCACCAAACCGGTGGGGAAGGACGCCGTTGCCTGGGCGACAGAGTGTCAGGAACTGGGCGCAGGCGTGATCCTGCCGACCAGCATGGATGGGGATGGGACGCAGGCAGGCTATAATCTTGAATTCACCAAGGCCATTGCCGATGCCGTTGAGGTGCCGGTGGTGGCGTCGGGGGGGGCGGGAAAACTGGAGCACTTTTATGAGGCCGCGGTAAAGGGAGGAGCCCAGGTCTTATTGGCCGCTTCGGTATTCCACTACCGCATCGTGAGCATTCGACAGGTCAAGGAATATCTGCGGGCTCAGGGGTTGCAGGTTCTTCTCTCGTGATGTTCATCCAGGGACGCGGCGTGACAAGGCGTTAGAGGCGCAGGACCTTCTCTGCGTTTTCGATGATCGAATCTGAAAAGCCGTGGGCCTGTTTGATCCGGACATCTTTGTCGAGCGCATTGTGGGTCTGCCATATATGGATATACTCTTTAGGCGTTATGTCGTAGGTCACCCACGGAAGGTGGATCCATCCTTCAATGGGGATGGGGAAGTCGGAGCCGTGGACGAGCCAGTGAGCGGGGAAGGTATCCAGTATGGCGGGCATCAAAAAGATCCTTGTTGACAGGGAAAAAGCGGAGGTATCCCCCCAGAGCCGCACCGTGCCGTCACTATTAGCGGTTTTCATGAAGGTAAAAAATTCTTTGAGCTCGGCCTTTTCGATGAGCGGGAAGACGGGGGTGGCGCAGTGCGAGGCGATCACCGTCACACCGTACTCGAGGGGTTTCTCGAGGAGCCGAAAGTTGTCGAGCTGCCTCTTGCGTATTCCTTCGGGAAAAGAGTATTCAGGCCCCACGTGGCAGAGGAGGGGCATGTGATGGGCGGCGAGGGCCTGATAGAAATCTTTATGGTTTGTGTCCCTCAGATATATGTGCTGGGCGGAGGGGAGCAATTTGATGAGAACCGCATTGGTCTGGGTGATGACATAATCGAGCTCTTTTTCCCAGTCTTTCCTATTGGGGCTTACCGACGCGCCGAAAAAGAACCGTTTCTTTCTCTTTGCGGGGTCGGATTCCTTTTGCAGGCGCTCGTTTAATGCGTTTACCTGGCGGTGCAGGAAGCGGTTGGAAACCCAGAGATTGGTTTTATGTTCTTCAAGCTCGCCCGTCTTCGCGGAATAGACGGCATCCAGGGCGAGGATGACTATCCCATCGATCTCCTCCGATGTGGCGAGCATGTTGTAGATCAACTCGAAGTATTCGTCGGTGGATATCCTGCCATCATGGTGAAAGTCGGCCCCTATGTTCTCAAGATCTTTTTCAATCATGTTGTACAGGATCCTCGTAAACCAGTGATGGTTATCATCCGCGTTAAAATATATGTCCTCATCTATTTTATTAATATCCATGCCGTTGCCAATGGCGTGAACGTGCATATCAATCTTCATGAATTTCCCCTCGGCTAAAGTATAGTTCTCTTCCTTGCGATCAGGAAGGAACCTTATAATCTTTCCGGACGGATGTCAATGAGTCAGTGGCTCCTTGTATCTCGATCCCTTTTACGCGCCCTATTGTTTGCCGGCCCTTTTCCCCCGAAAGATCTCCTTCACCACCACTGTCAATGATTTTCAACTATGGCTTTTCAGTCAGCTTTTTGATCTCTCTTTGGACGTCTTCCCACATGTGGCCGTGAAGCGTGAGGACGAGCTTGCAAAAAGGGCAGGTGAGGGTAGCCCCTTCTGCCAAGGCGGATAATGGATAGTCGGTCTTGCGGCCGCAGATCGGACACGAAAAGGGGAGCGTCTTTTCTTTCACGGGACCTCCTTTTTGTCTTGTTCGACGGGTATCGCTAAAGAGGCCAGGGCGCTTTTTACCTGCTCAAGGGTCGCGAAGTGGATGGCATGCATGCCGGTTGCCTGTGCCCCTTGGATGAATTCCACCCTGTCATCGATGAGGACTGCCTCAGCCGGCAGTACGCCTAACCGTTCCAAGGCTATCTCGTATATCCTTTGCTCCGGTTTCCTCGTCCCCTCTGCGCAGGAGAAGACGGCCGCGTCGAAGATGGTGTCGTACCCCTCTTCATAAAAGAGATCCACCGCGGCTAATTCCGCATTGGAGAGCAGCCCTACCTTGTACCCCCTTGTGCGGAGATGGGAGGCCAGGGAGAGCATTTCTTTCCTTGGGACGTAGATCGTGCGCAAGGCAGTCCCCCACAAGGACGGGTTGTAAGGGCGCTCTACCCCCAGGGCAGCGCACAACCTCTCCCACAGGTCATGCTCCGAGACCTGCCCCTTTTGAAATGCCGCGGCGAAGGGTATGTAGGCCGAGTTCAACGCCGCCGGGGTCACGCCGAGCGCTTGGGAAAAATAGGAGATCAGACCCGGCGCCGTGTCCTCACACAATACCCCGCCCCAGTCGAAGATTATCGCCTGCATCATATCATCATAGGGTCACAGGATGCCCCTGTCCAGGGTCCGGTACTGGATGGCCTCGGAGAGGT
>CAYHAB010000149.1:0-4185 GCA_964354505.1 uncultured Thermodesulfobacteriota bacterium | reverse complement strand
TTTCAGCGAGTGCGGGTGTTACCTGCTCCGGTATAAGCTGCCACTCCCAATTGCCATCACCGGTGCCTGGTAGATTCATGCGGGCCTCTTCGCCGAGGCCGAGGATATCCTGCATGGGGATGATGGCCAGGTTCGCAATTGACATCATGGCAAGCCGGATGAATGCCCAGTGGATTGCCCGGGCCGGTACTTCTTGCCCAAGATAGCGAAACAGACGCTCTTTATCTTCAGGTTTCGCCTCCCTTTCAAGCCACCCCCTGATTGTATTGTTGTCATGGGTGCCGGTATAGACCACCGCCTGCTGTTCATACGTATGCGGCAGGTAGGGGTGCATCGGATGGTCTTCACCAAAGGCGAACAGGAGCACCTTCATACCGGGGAGCTCGAACCGGCGCATGATCTCCCTGACGTCCGGTGTGATGACGCCGAGGTCCTCGGCAATAAGGGGGAGAGAAGGAAGGCGTCTAAACAAGGTGTTAAAGAGGTCTTCTGCGGGCGCCTTGATCCACTGTCCGTTGATGGCCGTTTGCTCGCCTGCCGGAACCTCCCAAAAGGCGACAAGACCGCGAAAGTGGTCTATACGCACCACATCGAAGAGATGCAGCATATGCTCCATCCTGTGAACCCACCAGTCGTATTTTCTCTGCTTCAGTATATCCCACTGATACACAGGATTGCCCCAGAGCTGTCCGGTGGCACTGAAGTAATCGGGGGGCACGCCGGCAACGGCGGAAGGTCTCTTGTTCTCGTCCAGTTTAAATATCTCAGGGTTGGTCCACACATCCACGCTGTCATAATCCACATAGATGGGTATATCCCCGATGATCTGGATGCCCTTCTCGTTGCAATACCGTTTGAGGGATTGCCACTGGCGGAAGAAGAGGTATTGGCGGAACTTCTCCCTCTCGATGCCCTCGTGGAGTTCTTTTACCAATGCTTGCAGGGGCTTGGGCCTTCTTTCCCTTATTTCAGCGGGCCATTCACTCCAGACCTGCCCTTGAAAACGGGTCTTCAGGGCGACAAAGAGGGCGAAGTCATCGAGCCAGGAGGTGTGGCGGGAGCAGAATCTTTCATAGTCATCGCTGTCTTGCGCTTTACAAAAGCGCTCATAGGCCAGGTGAAACAATTGCGTCTTATATTGAATGACGGCCAGGTAATCGACCCTTCCCGCAGGAAAAGAGGGGACGGTTTCGATATCCTTAGGGGAAAGGAGACCATCCTGCACCAGCAACTCAGGGCTGATCAGCAGGGGGTTGCCTGCAAAGGCGGCAATGCTGTGGTAGGGGGAGTTGCCGTAGGTCGGGTCAATGGGATTTAACGGCAGGATCTGCCAGAAGCCTTGGTTGGACTCGGCGAGAAAATCCGCAAACCGGTACGCCTCCGGCCCCATGTCCCCTATGCCGAAAGGGGAGGGGAGGGATGTGATATGCAGGAGTATGCCGCTTCCTCGTCTCTTCATTGTTCCATCTCACTCATGGGCAACGATTCCGAAAATATTTCATGGGAACTTCTAATAATTTCCATGGCAACACACTACCCCCGAATCCCACCAAAGGCGGCAAAAATATTATTAACCCCCTCTCCTGCTGGCGGGAGAGGAGATAGTGGCATTTTTTGTCCGTAACATATATGAGCCATGCGAGCTGGGCTTCCCCGCGCAAACACGTTTCAGCTACTCAACGCTGACATAGAGCTTCTCGCCAAGTCCCCTGAAGTGTTTGAGCCATTCAAGGGCCTTTTTGTCGCCCTGATCGGCCTTTTTTAGAAATTCTTTATAGACACCCTGCAGCATTTCGTAAAAGATATTTTGGGTCCCCCACAGGTTCACCTGAAAAGGGAGAGAGCTTACCAGCCCCGCAGCAGCCTCTATCTGTTTAATCAGCGGGAGGTCTGAGGGATTGTTTGCCAGGCGTTCGGCCATCTGTTCGATAGTTTTTCTGAAGGCAAACTCGAGGGTGTCCGCATCGAGGGAAATCCCTATTGCCCCTGCCTCTTTCAGCAAGGATTCGATATGTTCAGAGTTAAACCCCTCCTCTTCGAATGCACGGCGGAGACCGGCATTGATGGTTACCTCCGCAGCCGCGTAGATAGCCTTGGGCGCCGTGATTTTCAGCTCCCTGAGTAAGCGCATCATCGGGGCATGGTACTCATAGAGCTGCCTGTACTCGTTCTCCGCATCTTGAACGGCAGATTCCATGATCAGGTGCAAGACCTTGCGCTGCTCGTCGCGGAAGAGCGACTTCAAGGAGTAGAGGGAGGAACCGAAGTGCTTGTCCATCAATCGAATTGTTTTAGGGAAATCCCCCTTGTCAAAGGAGTCGGAGATATCGTGCATCATGGCTTGGTAGGTTTCTTCCCCCTGATAAGCCCTTACACCACAGTTTATGGTGTGGTCACCCCAGTGTAAGGCGCCGAAACTAAGTTCAGCTGATTCTCGCGTTATCTCGGAGGTAACCGTTGCCCGTCCCACCACGAGCTTCGCCCTTCCTGCCTCGGAGCTTTGGTAATCCTTTTGGTCGACTGTATAGCAATAGACCGTGGTTCGCTCAGGATATTCTTCAAAGAGAGAGTTTATAGCATAGTGGGCTCCGACATCCTTCAGATCCGCCATAGCCGGTATGACGTGTTGTTCGTAGATATGGCGGCCGTTGCCATACGCCGGAATATTACTCTGCGCCCGTTCCAGGCGTTCCAAAAATTGTGGTTCCGTTCCGTCGCCGAAGATCTCCTGGGCAAGCTGTACCGCACGTCCGGCATATTGCATGATCTGGATAGTTTCGATGCCCGATAGATCGTCAAAAAACCATCCGCAACTGGTGTACATGCGCAGGGTGTGTCGTTGAAGTTCCATGAGTTTGAGCACCGCGGTTTTCTCTGCATCGTTCAACGCCCTCGCGGCATGCTCATTGAAAAACCCATCCATGCCTTCGGGCGATCGGTTGAGGATAATGTGGATGTAGGCGTCTCGTGCTGCCCAGGGATCTTTTATAAAGGAACGGCACCTTTCTTCGAAGGCAGGCGCCAGGGTATCTCGCAGCCAGTCAAGGGCCTCCCGCAACGGCGCACGCCAGGCCTGACGCCATCCAGGATGCCCTCCGGTGTTGCACCCGCAGTCGCTGCGCCACCGTTCAACTCCATGAGCACAGCTCCATGAGGTGTTCTCAAAGATCTCGACCTCATGGGTGGGGGGATGCTTTTCCAGGTATTCCCCATAGTTAGTCAGGTGTGCGTGATCGTCTGACTCAAGGGAGCGAACGGCGTATGCCAAGGCCATGTCCCCGAAGCGGTGATGGTGCCCATAGGTCTCGCCATCGGTAGCGATGTGGACGAGGTGGGGGCCTTCTTCCTGGTCAGAGAAGGCGCCCATCAACCGTGCGGCAAGCATTTCACCGCTGTTTAAAAGGTCGCCAAAGGCAACGTCATGCGATATCGGACTGTCGTAGAAGAAGAGCGCGATCGTTTTTCCTGACGGGAGCTTACATTGGTATGGCATTGTGGGATCGATCTTCCCGCCGCTTACATCTTTCCACTCCTTTTCGCCAAGTTTCCGCACCTTGCCGGCCTGGTGCGGCGCGAGGATGGTAAAGGCTATTCCCTGGTCAGCCAGCATCAAAAGCGTCTCGATGTCGACCGCGGTTTCGGGAAGCCACATCCCTTCCGGACTCCTCCCAAAGCGGTATTCAAAGTCTTGAATCCCCCAGATGGCTTGCGTGCGTTTATCCCTATTATTGGCAAGGGGCATGACCATGTGGTTGTATACCTGGGCCAGGGCCGATCCATGTCCTGCAAAGAGTCTCTGACTTTCCCGGTCGGCCTCAAGTATGGCTTCATAGACCTCTGATGCATTTTTCTCCAGCCATATCAGCAGGGTTGGGCCGAAATTGAAGCTGATCTTTGTGTAGTTGTTGACCATTTGAGCGATCTTTCCCTTGTTATCCAGGATACGAGAGATCGCATTGGGCGCATAGCATTCTGCCGTAATTTTTTCGTTCCAGTCGTGGTACGGATAGACAACGTCCTGGAACTCAATCGCCTCCAGCCATGGATTTTCACGACGTGGTTGGTAAAAGTGGCCGTGGATGCAAATGAAGCGATTCACTATCCTTCTCCCTTTTCACACAGGGTGATACCCGAGGATTGTATCGTTAATTCCATTGCGTTGTCTACTGCTTCAAGCAGGGATAC
>CAYHAB010000148.1:0-2745 GCA_964354505.1 uncultured Thermodesulfobacteriota bacterium | reverse complement strand
CTCCTTGTAAGAGAGCTCCACCCGCCCTCCTGCGGAGTAGCGGATATAGTTATCGAGCACATCATCACGGTTCCTGCCGCCGAAGATGGATACTTTGATCCAATCGTTATATTTATAGAAGGCCTTTGCCCCCAGCAGGGAGGTATTGAAAATATAGGGGGTATAATTCTCGGCGTAGTCCCCAGCCCTGATCTCATATAGGTTTGGCGCATCGAGTTTATCGGCGAGGCGGACGTATGCCTCCACGAGCATCCAGTCCCGCTCCGCAATCTGCTTCTGCGGGTCGTTGCTGCTCCTTACGCTGGCATAGCCCTGAAACTTGGTCTTTTCGCCAAACTCGTGGATGAGATCCAGCATCAGGTTTTCGTTATATAGCCAGCCTTGCTTCAAGGACGATTTTGTCTCATTGCCGCCGACATCTTGATAGTAGACCTCGGAGGTGAATGTGACATCGAGCTTTCCGTTTTCCCATTTGATCGCCAAGGCCGTGGTAGGAACTAAAAGAAGGGTGATTGCGATACATATAAGGCGAGATTTCATCTTTTTTCCCCCCCTAATATTTAACGAGAGAAAAAACGATATTTTCGCAGGAAATGGCCCTTTAATTGCTCTAATTAATAGAAATTTTTTTCATTTGTCAAGCATTTTTTGATGATGCTCACCGGATATAAGATATACGGGGGGATGGAGGATGACCGGCTTTTCGTTCTTGGGTGGCGCAATAAAGAGGGTAATAAGAGGGTTGATGCCGCCTACCACTGAAGGAGTTTTATCTCACGTAAGGCAAAATCATCGTGATTGCCGTCTTTGGGACCTGTGGCCATGACGATGAGTTTGTTAGGTCCAAGGCACAATACGTGTGAGGGGAGGGGGACCAAAATGGTCCTGAATTGCTCATCTTCTTCCTGATAGACGTAATTGTTGAGGTTATCGATATAATTTCCGTTGATATATAATTTATTGGCATAGAAACCATTGCGGTAGTCTTCACTATCCTCGTCGTTCTTTACAGCCACCATCCCTGCTACTTCCAGGGAGAGGATATTTTTGCTCCCAGCTGATTTTACAGTAAATTGTTTGTTATACGTCAGACCAACCCCACCATCATCCCCTATATAGATCATTCCAAGGTCAATGGTGATGATCCTTTCAGCACCGGGCATAAAGGCTGTCTTTTCTCGTTTTTCAACCTCTGCGGCCAGAGGGGTATCGGGGGTAAAGATGGATACGAGACTAAAGAATATCTGGGGGGTAAGGGGGAAAATAATGGATATTGAAAGAAAGAATATACAATAACAATAAAATTTCCTCACCATTCCTCCTTTTGGGAATAAGTTGATGTAAGGGCATATTATAAATAATATGACGAAAATGTCAAGCTTTTTGTGTAAAAAAGAAGAAGTTGACATCAATATAACCTTATGGTTTAGTCATACTCTAAGATCATTTTAAGAATTATTATTGACGATGACAGCAAAGAGGGGGAGATGTAAGGGAATAAGAAAGATTTTGGTTAAGGGGACCAGTTGGGTTGGGGATACCATCATATCTTTCCCTGCCGTCCACTCCTTGAGCCGACTCTTTCCAAAAGCTCATATCGCTGTCTTGGCCAAATCCCATCTTGCCGAGCTCTGGAAGGCCAATCCGGACATTGATGAGGTTATACCCTATGATATGCCTACAGGCGCGGGCAGGATCTTCGGTGAGTTGAGGATTGCGCAACTCATCAGACAGAAAAAGATAGACCTCGCTGTCATCTTCCCGCGATCTTTTAGCTCTGCTTGGATGATCTTTTTGGGAGGGATCCCTCGCCGCATTGGTTATAGGGGTGAAGTCCGAGATTTGCTGCTGACCAAACGGATCGATTGGACCACTGAGGTCTTGAACAGACACCGGATGTACTATTATCTTAATCTCATAGAGCGCTTGGGCCATTGTCCATCGCCTTCTTTGCCCTCCTTGTCCCTCAACGGGAAGCTACAAGGGTGGGCCGATAGTTTTCTTACGCACAATGGTTTAAGGGGCAAACTGCTGATCGGTTTTAACCCCGGCGCCACCTATGGGGAGGCCAAGTGTTGGCCCCCAAAGCGTTTTATTGAATTAGGGAGGCGATTGATAGAGGATTACGGGGCTTCTATCCTCATCTTTGGTTCTCCTCGCCCCAAAGAAAAGGAGCTGAATGCCGCCATTGCTCAAGGAATTGGCGAGGGATGTCTCAATCTATCCGGCCAGACCTCTTTATTAGAGTTGGCCGCCCTGCTGCGGCGCTGCCATTTGGTGGTTACCAACGACACGGGGACCATGCATGTAGCGGCGGCGGTGGGCACACGGGTGGTGGCATTATTCGGCCCCACCGACCCCCGGACAACCTCACCCCTGGGGGAAGGACACGTGATCATTCGCGAGGAGGTTTCCTGTAGCCCATGCCTCAAGAGGGTGTGCCCTGAAGATCATCGGTGTATGGAGCTCATAAGTGTTGTGAATGTCCTTGAGGCGGCACAGAAGGGTCTAGAAAAATGATAAAGAGAAGAAAAAAAAGAGTCGCTGTGAATGGACCGACCATCCTGGCAAGAAGAGAAACTCATGAGAAGGTTTTAGAAATAATCGGCAAAGAGGATAGAGGAAAGGTTCTCGATCTACCTGCAGGAACCGGTGCCCTTTCTCTCAAGTTAAAGGAGATGGGTTTTGATGTTTACTGTTGTGATATAAATAATGAGGATCCATTTGAACTTAAGGGATTACCCT
>CAYHAB010000147.1:0-8084 GCA_964354505.1 uncultured Thermodesulfobacteriota bacterium | reverse complement strand
AATCTTTGTATTGCCAACAGCACCGTCGCAAGCTGTGTTTCCGATGCAGCAACACCCCTGATCCATGTGCTGAAGACCTCTCCAACGGTTAGCCCCGCCTGAGCTGCGAAGCGGTGGCAGATCCATATATCATTCACTGCGCCGACTAAGAAGACAATGGTTACGAAGGCAATGCCTATCGTACAGGCCAGACGAAACAGCTTTGAGCTTGTCTGCCTGAGGACTTTGATATCTTGTTTCGTTATGTTCATAACACGCGAAATCTGACGAAGGAGCGCCCCCGTCGAAAAGTAATATATTACGTCGTTGGTTCAGGGTGGACAGTGATATCGGAATTCGGTAAAAGTTGCTGGATGATGTTTTCGATCTCTTCAGTGAGATTGTGGGCTTCTTTTAAGGTTTGCTCACCATCTATAAGAACATGGATATCCACAAAAAGCTGAGATCCTGAATATCGAAACCTCACATGGTGGCAATCGGTTACGCCCGGCAGGCATTCTACTGCAGAGACGATTTTATCCTCAACACCGGAAGGGGCAACATCCAACAGTGACTGAATCGTGCGAATACCGAGTTTTACGCTGACGTAAACTACGATCAACCCCACCATGATGGCTGCCACCGAATCTGCGTGGCGCAGGAACGCTACACGCGGCACCCATCCGCTGATCTTCACACAAACCAATCCCAGGATGACCACGGCAGAGCTCCAGATATCGGTGCTGAAGTGCAAGGCATCGGCCTCCAGGGCTTGGCTATTGTACTTCCTGGCTGTCCGATACAGGATACGGGAACGGGAGACATCTACCACAATGGATGTGATCATGACAGCGAAAGACCAGTAGGTGACTATGAAATCAGTTTTATGATACAGAAGACGGTGGGTAGCCTCGTAAAGGATCCAAAAGCATGTCACCAGAAGAAGCAGGGTCTCAAAAAGTGCAGAGAGGTTTTCCACCTTGCCATGACCATAGTGGTGATCGCGATCCGCCGGTTTGCCGGAAATGCGGACCGCCAGGAAGGTCATGACCGCAGCCATGAGATCGAGTCCGGAATGGGCGGCTTCGGCAAGAATGCCCAGACTGCCCGTGGTAAGCCCTACGACAAGCTTGAAACCGGTCAGTCCAACAGCCGCAATGACAGAAGACATTGCGGCTGACTTTTTTTCATGTGTTCCGTCTTGAGAAGAGTGAGCCATTACCGCGTTCCCTGACCATCTCCACAATACTGCGACCCTGCTTTGATAAAAAATCCACCGTGGGTACCAGCTATTGTATCACAGGACAATCACATTAGCAAAAACAGTTAACCTTAATAGGCATGTATATTGATCCGTCGCCGTTTTATCAATTTCTCAGTCTCCACCGCAAAGAAAATCACGGATGACAGCACGAGTGAAAATGCCAGTTCATACAGCGTCAGAGGTTCTGTTTTAAATACAGGATTTAGGAATGGCAGATAAATGATAGCTACTTGAAGAACAAGGGTAAAAAGAACGGCTCCCAAGAGGGGTTTATTGGACAATAAACCCTGTTTAAAAAGTGATTCCTTTTCAGACCGAATTGCCAGGACATGGCCCAGTTGAGTAAGGCAGAGTACGGTAAAAACCATGGTCTGCCAGTTGCTGTTTCCTGTTTTAATGAACCAAGCCTGGGCAAAGAGCACGACTGTTCCCATGAGCAAGCCGACCCAGATGGCGTGAATGCCAAGCCCTTGAAAAAAAATACTTTCTTGCGGATGCCTGGGGGGGCGTTTCATGACATCTCCTTCTTCCGGTTCCACGGAAAGGGCCAAGGCAGGCAGCCCATCGGTGACCAGGTTTATCCAGAGGATGTGAATGGGGAGAAGGGGGATGGGCAAACCTACCAGGGGGGCCAAAAAGAGGGTCCAGACCTCACCGGAGTTGGTGGTCAAGAGATATTTTATAAATTTTCTGATGTTGTCGAATATCCTCCTGCCTTCTCTGACTGCCTTCACAATAGTGGCAAAATTATCATCGAGCAGAATCATATGGGCGGCTTCTTTGGAGACATCCGTGCCGGTGATGCCCATGGCAATCCCTATATCCGCCCTTTTCAACGCCGGTGCGTCATTGACCCCGTCACCGGTCATGGCCACAAACTGCCCTTGATCCTGGAGGGCTTTAACGATTTTTAATTTCTGTTCAGGGGCCACACGGGCATAGACCCGGATCTGTTCGACCTTTTTTTCAAACTCTTCCTGAGACAATTGCTTCAACTCCCTGCCGGTCATAACGGATTTCGAATCATCTCCAATAATGTCCAACCGCTTGGCAATAGCCCTGGCCGTGATGGAATGGTCACCAGTAATCATCACCGGTATGATTCCGGCCGTCTTGCATAAGCTGATAGCTTCTTTTACCTCTTCTCTGGGTGGATCCATGAGACCTACCAGGCCCAACATGGTTAGCCCTTGTTCCACATATTCCGGGTATGAAGTTTCCGGGAGTTTTCCCCACCGTCGCATGGCAACACATAAGACCCTTAACCCATCAACGGCCATTTTTTCATTTACTGCATTGATGGTATTCGCTTCCAGGGGCTTAAGACCTGCTGCAGTCAGGATATTCTCTGACTTATCCATGAGGACATCCACGGCGCCCTTGGTAAAGGATATGTATTCCGGTCCTTTTCCCTCAGTGCCGGGAAGTTCATGGATAGTGGTCATACATTTTCTTTCGGCATCAAAGGGGTTTTCTGCTATGCGGGGGAAGTCTTTTTCGAGTTCTTTTTTGTCAAAGCCCTTTTCCTGAGCTATAGTGAATAATGCTATTTCTGTTGGATCGCCGATCCCCAGGCCGTTACTATCAACCTGGGCATCATTACTTAAGGCCAGGGCGGTCAAGAGGGTTGGGATGATCGGGAAAGAGGCCGCCACTCCTTGAGCATTGAGACGATCCGCTTTAAGCTCCGAAGGCCGAATTGATCTCCCATCCGCATATAATGCTTCCACCGACATCTGATTCAAGGTTAGGGTCCCGGTTTTATCCGAGCAGATATAGGTTACTGAACCAAGGGTTTCTACGGCCGTGAGCTTTCTGATTAAGGCATGTTGTTTAACCATTTTTTTGGCGCCCAAGGCCAGGGAGATGGTTACAACTGCCGGGAGGGCCTCTGGAATTGCAGCCACAGCCAATGAAATAGCTGTCAGCAACATGAGGAGCGGGGGTTCTGATCTCACAAGCCCTATAAAAAAGATAATAGCGCAGATCGTCAGAACGGCTATCGCCAGCCTCTTGCCGAAGGCGGCCAGCCTTTTCTGAAGCGGTGTCTTTACCTCCTCTTCTTCCAGCAGCATAGTGGCGATCTTGCCCAGCTCGGTCTCCATGCCGGTGGCTACCACCACCCCGGTACCGCGGCCGAAGGTGACAATGGTTCCCTTATAGGCCATATTCTTATGATCGCCCAGCGCTAACAATGGATCACCGAGGGCGTCGGAGTGCTTTTCAGCCGGGAAGGATTCCCCGGTCAGGACAGCCTCTTCCACCTTTAAGTGGGCCGCCTCTATTAATCTGATGTCGGCCGGAACAACCTTTCCGGCCTCAAGAACGACGATATCGCCAGGCACGATCTGAGAAGCCGGTATTTGGGTTGTTTGATTGGCTCTTACGACAATTGCGATGGGAGCAGCCATTTTTTTGAGCGCGGCCATGGCCTTCTCGGCACGGTATTCCTGGATAAAGCCAATGACAGCGTTGAGAACAACGATAACCGCTATGGCGATGGTATCGGCGGGTTCCCCAATAATTCCGGAGATAATAGCCGCAGTGATCAGGATTAGGATCATAAAGTCCTTGAACTGGTCAAGAAACATTACGATCCAGGTCTTTTGTTTTTTTTCTTCTAGTTCATTAAGTCCATAATGTTCAACCCTCCTTTGGATTTCCTCGGAAGGGAGACCTTGGAGGGATGACCCCAGGCTTTTGATGACCTCAGTTACTTCCCTTTGATACCAGTGCATTGGTACTACGATATAATTCTTTTTAGGATATTTCTGTCTCTTACAGCGCCTTATCTCTTGAATACCGTGAATAACTTGTCCAGGCCTGTCTTTTCAAGCCTTGATATTGTCTCAAACTCTCCGGCATCAAGCCATATCCCTTCACATTCAGAGCATTTATCTATCTTTATTGATCTGTAATCAATCTCGATCAGCTCCATCCCGCATTTGGGACACCTCATAAAATGAAGGTCTTTCAGTTTTTTCTTTTCTTCTTCCGCAAGTTTCCCGTGTTTCTCCTCCTCGATCTTCTTTCTTCTTTCAAACTCCATCCTTGCAAAGTACTCTTCTTCTTTTTCGCTTGGTTTCTTCCCCATCGCCATTCCTCCCATTTTGTTTTTATTGTACCTCTTACCTTTTCAAGCAACCTTCTTGCCCAGATAAATTCAGTGGCAAGGATTCCCAACCCTAGCAATAGCACTATTAAAGAGGGTCCAGGCAATACAATCATTGCAACGCCAATCAATAAAACCGTAAAGCCTATGACTCCAATTACCACTCTCTTTACCTGTTTATACAGTTCCTTCATTGTTAATCCTCACCAAGTGAATACAACCGACCCTTTTTACTCACCAGGTGTTTTTTTGTTAAAGGTAAGATAGTCTCATTGCTTTTCTGCGGTTAATCGTGCCCTTTTGCGCTTGTTCTCGTCGAGCATGATCTTTCGTAATCTGATTGAGCGGGGGGTTATTTCAACGAGTTCGTCATCATTGATGTAGGAAATGCAGTCTTCCAGGCTCATTTTTCTGCAGGGGGGAAGAACAACGGCGTCATCAGAGCCCGCGGCCCTCATGTTTGTAAGCTTTTTCCCTTTGGCAGGGTTTACCACCAAGTCGTTTTCGCGACTGTGTTCTCCGATGATCTGGCCACCGTACACATTTTCACCGGGGCCGAGAAACAACTGCCCCCTTTCCTGAAGGTTAAACAGGGCATACGCCGCGGTACTACACTGCTCCTTTACTACGAGGGCCCCGTTGTTCCTGTTCTTTATTTCACCGGCGTACCTGTCGTAACCGTCAAATATGTAGCTCATCGTGCCCATACCTTTTGTCTCGGTCATAAATTCCGAACGGAATCCGATAAGCCCCCTGGTTGGGACCCTGTACCTCATCCTGACCATCCCGTTATCATGGTGCATTTCGACCAGATGGCCTTTTCTTTTCCCGAGATTTTCTATCACGCCTCCTGCGTAGAGGCCATCAACATCGATCGTGAGCTCTTCATAGGGTTCAAGCTTTCCGCCCTTTCCCTCTTTGAGTATAACCCTGGGTCGTGTAACCTGAAATTCGTAGCCCTCCCTGCGCATCGTTTCGATAAGGATCGAGAGGTGAAGCTCGCCCCTGCCGGATACTTTGTATCCAATACCGTCGTTCAACTCTTCTACGACGAGTGCAACGTCCGATAGCGTCTCGCGAATGAGCCTTTCACGGAGATGCCTCGATGTAAGAAATCTCCCCTCTTTTCCGGAAAAGGGCGAGTCGTTAGGGATAAAGTTCATGGATAGTGTTGGCGGGTCCACTTTGATACCGGGAAGGGGGAAAGGATTTTCAGGGTCGGTAAGAGTTTCTCCAACCATAATTGATTCCATACCGGCTACCGAAACGATTTCCCCGACACCGGCAGTCTCAACCTCTTCCTTGCCGTTGCCTCTGAACCGGTAGATCTTCGTGATGCGGGCAGGCGATATGGGGCCGTCAGTTTTTACGACAACAACGTCTTTATTTATGTTTAACAGTCCAGAAGTTACCTTTCCTATAGCGAGCCTTCCGACAAAGGGAGAGTAGGAGAGCGAGCTCACCAGCATTTGCAGAGGGGCTTCGGGATCCCCTATGGGAGGGGGGACAGAATTTACGATGAGTTCGAAAAGCGGGACCATCGTGCCGTGATTCCGGGTATAATCCCGTGTCGCATAACCTTCTTTTGCCGAGGTATAAATAACGGGGAAATCAAGTATATCGTCGGGCGCTTCCAGCTTGACAAAAAGATCAAAGACCTGATCTACGACCCAGTCGCACCGGGCTGCCGGTTTATCTATTTTATTGATAACAACAATAACGGGCATGTGCAGGTTGAGCGCCTTTTTAAGGACGAAACGGGTTTGGGGCATTGGTCCTTCCGCTGCATCCACAAGGAGAAGGGCACCATCAGCCATTTTGAGAACTCTTTCGACCTGCCCGCCGAAATCTGCGTGCCCTGGTGTATCGATAATATTAATAAAAAAATCATTGTAGATAAAGGAACCGTTCTTTGAAGAAATTGTTATGCCCCGTTCCCGTTCGAGATCCAGAGAATCCATGAGTCGTTCCTCGACCACTTCGTTGTCACGAAACATTCCGCTCTGCCTGAAAAGCTGGTCTACAAGCGTTGTCTTTCCGTGATCTACATGGGCGATGATCGCTATATTTCTAATGTTGCTCTGTTTCATACTTTATTATGGTTCGACGAAGGTTCTGATTACTGGAGAGGAGAACTAGGGGAATAAAATGGGTCAGTCCAGAAAATCATGGAATTCCTTCTCGCTGCTTTTTTAACTCTCAAGACGGGCGCACAATTTATAAAACGCTCCCGAAAATTCCGTACTAAGGATCCGTTTCCAATACTATACCTGATCGAAAAGAAAATCCAGACAATTTTTATATTTCTGAACCGGCCCCTCTTTTATCTTGTTTTGCCGATACGAAGTCCATCACTTCGCGCCACCATGCCTCGTTCGGACCTGCCGGCCAACTGTTGTGTCCCGCGCCTTCAAGGACCCACAGCCGTTTCTGCGCTGTCAAAGATTCGTATAGCTGCATTGCATGTTTTTTGGGTATGATTTCATCCCGTTCGGCCAACACAACGGCAACTGGTTTGTCGTATGCCTGCAAATTGCGGATGTTATTGTATTTGTCGCGCACCAACCACCGGGCAGGGAAGTACCAATAGAGCGTCTGGGCCAAGTCAGGCAACGAATCCCACGGTGTTATCATAACTACACCCGCCACCGGAACCGGCGGATCGGCGGCAATTGCCGACGCCACGCCACACCCCAACGACTCGCCCCACAGGAACACCGGGCCTCCGAATTCCTCGTATGCGCGTCGCACCGTTTCCTTCGCATCCTCCACGAAATGACGTTCGCCCAATTTTCCCGGTCGCCCGCCATACCCTGGATATTCGGCTATCACAATGCGATAACCCAACGGCACCAGGGCGTTAACATAGTAGGTGCGGTCCGATGCACCCCCTGCATTGCCGTGAAACGCCACGACCAAGCCTTTCTTGCCGGCAGGGGGCGCTATGCTAGTAACACCCCTGTATGCATCTCCTGAGTCGGCCCAAAACCGCAGACCAACAGCCCGGACGTGACTCTCCAACGGCTTTTCGCGGTCTGGAAAGTACATCATCTGCTGTTGCCACAGGTACGCCGCTACAACCAACGCGCCGTATCCGATGGCTCCGTAGCAAAGGAACCGAAGTGCCACATTCATTGTCTTTTTCACCCGTTTGTGGTGTTTTCCTCGCGGATTCTAAGGACTGCGGTTTTATGATTTTAAATGATTTTGTTACCGAACTCTTATTTTCTCTCACAGGTTAACTGAAAATGGATGAAATCGCAAGCACAATGCCTCACCATCAAAAGAAGTAAGCGCAGTCGTCGATATCGAACCGCAACCCCCAAACAGGCCTTTTAATCGGCAAGGACCTTTTCGTCGGGCTTCTTCTCATTCTTGCATTCAATGCCAGAATATGTTAACTATATTTATATTCCTAATATTATTTGACGGAAAACAGCGTAGGATCCTTCCCGAAAAAATGGTATTTTCATCAGTGGAGGCAGGGAAAACCCGCAAGAGGGTATGAATGAAGACAGTTCCATGATCCAATTCTTTCAGGTCTACAAGGCATATCCGGGGAATATCAAGGCCTTAGCCAATATCAGCTTTAAGATAGAGAAGGGCGAATTTGTCTTCGTTACCGGCCCGAGTGGGGCAGGGAAGACAACGCTATTGAAATTGCTCATCCGTGTGGAGAGGCAGGATCAAGGAGAGATCTTAGTCAATAAGAGGAATGTATCCAGGCTC
>CAYHAB010000146.1:0-3080 GCA_964354505.1 uncultured Thermodesulfobacteriota bacterium | reverse complement strand
GGGAGTGATGATAAGAGAAGAGCGCTCACCCCTTTCCTCCTCCAAATGCCTGGTTCCCGATTGCCCGGACAGGGCATTGAGGGCATTCTTGTCCTGGAGAATCTCCGTCATCTCTTCAAGGAGAAGGGCGGGCTGAGAAGTGGGAAGCTGTGCCAGATCATGGATCAAGGGGATGGTGAGGGATGATTCTTGGTTGAAATAAAAAAGATCCTTTGCAGGATCTCTTTGGGCTCGGCCTTTTGGGTCTGGGCAACCTCAATTTCTTGGAGGATTTCCCGGACCTTCTTTCTTAATAGCGCATCTGCCTCATAGCCTTTCCCCTTTGTGTGCACCCTGTTTCATCCCCTGTTACTCCGTCATCGAGACTACCTTATACCCAAGATTCTCAATCTCTTTGGCCATTGAGTGAACGTTACACTTGGTAAGCCGCAGATAATAGACGCGCCTTGTGCGGTCCGCGTGGGCAGACATGCCGACGCTGATAATCTCGCTCCCATGGTCCCTGATGATCTTTGAAACGTTCTCAAAGGCATGAGGTTTTTTTCCCAAGATCACATCGATACGGGAGCTCTCCTTTAAAATTCCCATTACTTCAATGAAAGAGGCCATAATATCAGCAACCGTGATGACCCCTACCAGCTTACCTTTATCCACAACAGGGAGCCCCCCGATTCCGTTACGATAAAGGAGTTCCGCTGCCTCTTCAAGATTGGCATCTGCCAAGATGGTGATGGGGTCATGGATCATGATATCTTCAATTGAAACCTGCTCGAGGAGGGAGGCAAGGTATGCCTCGCGTATATCACTCTCGGTCACCCACCCGATCAACACTCCCTCTTCGACGACCGGCAGGTGACGGATGGAATGCTTCTTCATGAGGTTGATGGCGTCGGAAACAGTAGCATCCTTCTTGATGGTCACCAGCTTCTTGGCCATCCTTTTTTTTACCTTCATCTCCTCACTCCTTGGAGAAAAATTGTTCGGGATGCTTTGATTAATACCATGTACCGCATGAAAAGGCAAGGTAAAACTCCTCACGCGGAGGTGCAGCAAAAGGTGCACCATTCCTCTTGCAGGGGGCTTTCAATCCGAGTAAAATAGTTTATGATTGTGTGACAAAAAAGATATAGGGATGAAGAGACGTTAGAAGACCTTACAATCGTTTGGTACGTTCAAGGGGTGAGATGAGGGAATCATGCAAAAAGGGAAGAAAACGCATTATGCATTTATAAAGGCCCTTTTTTTTGTCCTTCTCTTAGTACTTCTTTTTCCTGCCAACGCCATCTTACAGGATAAAAAGGGGATAGAAGAGCTGATCAGGGACTTGCAGGCTGAGAAGCCCCTTGGCCGCAGGGCTGCAGCCGAGCAATTGGGAAGGGCCAGGGATGTCAGGGGGGTGGAGCCCTTGATACAGGCATTGCGTGATGAGGACGGAGGGGTACGCAAGGAGGTGACGACGGCCTTAGGGGAGATTGGAGACGCGCGGGCGGTAAAGCCCCTGGGGGAGATGCTGGAAGACGCAGATGAATTTGTACGTATGAACGCCCTCGCGGCCCTGGAGAGAATCGGGGGTGATGAAGCCGTTGATCTGATCATCGCGGCGCTCAAGAACGCAAACCCCATGGTGAGGATGAATGCATCCGCTTCCCTCGGTAGGATAAGGGACAAAAAAGCCGTCACTCCCCTGGAAGAGGTAGCCAAAAACGACACCCTCTCCTACGTCCGCTTTGCCGCTGAGCAGGCGCTGGTGCAGATCAGGGGGGAGTCAATCGTGAAGGCCCCTGAAAAAGCATCGGTAAAAAAGGCCGTTGCAGGTGAGAAGGGTTTACCGTCGCTTGCCGAATTGGAACAGGTGGCGGAGAGGATAAAAGGCCAATACGGCCTGGTTTTAGATTACAAGAAATATGACATTATGGACCTTCTTGACGTCGAGGCGCGGATGCGGATGCGGCACCCGCGGGACACCATAGAGAGCCTGTTGGGAGACCTCTTGACAGCAGAGGATAAAGAGCAAAATAGACACCTCTTTCAGCCGAAGCAATGAGCCGCATACAGCGGCAGCGTATAAGATGATCCCCTTGATTTCTCCCTTTTCCTCTTTCCCTTCCCGGTTAGGCAGTCATCAGAATAAACATTGTCATCTCGCGCTTGTGAACAGATCTCTTACGGTAACGGCAGCCGGATTATAGATCTGTACAGCGACCCCAAAGGCAACGGAGGCAACAAGCACCAGCAGAAACCCCCACCACGTCGCTTTAAAGATACTAATCTCCCAACCGGTCTCTTTGACCCGCCGGACTTTGCCGGATAGACCCGTTACCAGAAGCACTTGAAAAGCAGCCTCCGATAATATGCTTGGAGCACACCAGATCAGATAACCACCGACTGCGACGACGGAGAACACCAAAGCCGCCAACAAGAGGATAGCAAGCAGTTTCAAGACGCCTTCGTCCGCGATGTCCGCCACGCCTTCGAGAACGTTCCCCACACCTCCACCGCCGCCCTCTGTTACACCAGGGTCGCCGCCCACCCCGACAGGCACCACCATCTTTGGGGTGCCGTTTGCGAAAGCCCCTCCTGATCCCCCACCGCCGGATGAGCCGCCTCCAAAGCCGGTGAATAACCGGGGTGTCCCGCTGCTCGACGCGGAGCCGCGAAACGAAGATATCAGATCACCCCACCAAGAGCCGCTCCCGCCTTTATCCTTCGTCACCCTTGCATGTCTTCCTACGCCAATGTACAACAGCCACAACTTTACAAACAGGAAAAACAGCAGATATGAAAGGATAATTGCCATTCCGTATCGAATCGGCATGCGGGAGATGCCGACCATGCTTAATAGTTTGGAACAAATAACGCCGCTCATGATTGTTGCCGACAGGATGATAAACATATGAAATCGGACGAAATATGACCGTCGGATTCTCTCGGCCAATCTTCGTTTAAGCACTGCGCTGTTTATAAGCTTTTTCCCTATCATTCCGGGCCTGCCTAACGTCGGGCATCAGCTGCGGCGCGTCGTGTGTGACGTCAGCTGCATGCCTTTGTTCGACATGTTAGCTACTGATCCCACCCTTTGA
>CAYHAB010000145.1:0-11682 GCA_964354505.1 uncultured Thermodesulfobacteriota bacterium | reverse complement strand
GGAGATCTGGATAGATGGCGCTGATATCACCTCTGTACCACCGGAACAAAGGGGGATAGGTTATGTACCGCAGGATTACGCCCTGTTTCCTTTTTTAAATGTGGCGGAAAACATAACCTTTGGATTAAAGTCAAAGCATGTCCTCCCAGAACAAATAAACGAGCGGGTAACGACCTTGGCCCACCTCTTACACATCTCCCCTCTGCTGACCCGGAATGTTCGTACCTTGAGCGGAGGAGAAAAACAGCGGGTAGCGCTGGCAAGAGCGCTTGCCACCTCTCCTCGTATATTGCTTTTGGATGAACCGCTCGGTAGTCTCGATGTCAGAATCGCAAAGTATCTCAGACTCGAGTTGAGGCGGCTTCATAAGGAATTGGGGCTCACCACCATACATGTAACCCATGACCTTATCGAGACAGAGGAAATGGCTGATACAATGGCTGTTTTAAACATGGGTAAATTGGAGCAAATAGGAACGCCGTCACAGGTCTTCTTTTATCCCCAAAGTGAGACAGTTTCTGATCTCGTAGGAACACCCAACATCTTGAATTGTGATCAGGTCAACCCCCTAGGACACGGATTAGTGGAGGCCTTGTGTGGAGGTATGTCAATCGTTCTTCCTCTTCAAGACGGTAGGATTAAAAAGATTGCACTATTCCCCAGAGACATCTATATCTCCGCAACTAAACCACCTGGCCCCGAGTTAAATCGTTTTAAGGGGATTGTTACCGACATACAACCGTTCTCTTCCTTAATAAGGCTCAAAGTCCAGGTAGGAGAAAATCAATTGTTGGCCGAATTGCCTCAGGATATATTTGATGAGATGGATATAAAGATGAATCAGGAGGTTTTCTTGATATTAAAATTGAGACGCCTAAGAATTCATTAAACGAGGAGATATCCCTGAAGCGTTACGCAGCTATAGACATCGGTTCCAACACCATCCTCCTTTTAATTGGCCGGATAATCTCTGAAGGCGCCTTCGAGATACTCCTTGATACCGGGGAGACCACCCGTTTGGGAAAAGGATTGAGCAAAGGGGGGGCGTTGAATCCCCAAAGCGTCCGAGCGAGTATCGACTGCCTAAAGAAGTTTCGCTCCCTGTGCCGGAGAGAGGGTGTAGAGGAGATCGCCGCCGTGGGGACCAATGCCCTGCGCCTGGCACGAGATGCCGATCAATTTATCCAACAGATCCAAGAAGAATGCGGCATCTCTCCGCGCGTCATTGATGAGACTGATGAGGCCATGCTTTCCTTTTTGTCAGTGCAGCAAGACCCCCTCATGCCCCGTGATGCCGTGGTGATGGACGTCGGAGGGGGGAGCACTGAGTTCATTTTTCGCCAAGGGGAAGACCCATCATATCCCTTGCAGACCATCAGCCTCCCCCTTGGGGCAGTCAGCCTTACTGAGGAATTTTTAGACCATGATCCCCCTTCGCGCAATGATCGTCTAAAGCTCCGCGAGAAGATCGAGAAGGCCATCCACCGCATCCCTCATGCCTTGGCGGGTGAGTTGGTGGGGATCGGGGGCACCGCCGCTACCCTGGGTTCAATGCATCTGGGGCATGAGCCATCTGATCGGGAAAAGACCCATGGCCTCCTGCTTACCATTGATGAGTTGCGGGCCCAGGTGGAGGAACTGCAGGAAAAGGACCTGGCAGCACGGAAACAGATCAAAGGTCTCCCCTCTGAGCGGGCCGATATCATCCTAGCCGGGGCCATGATCATCCTCTCTAGTATGGAGAGATTGAAAATAGACACAATACACATCAGCTGCCGCGGCCTCAGATATGGACTCTTCTATCAGAGATTTATAGGCACTGCATAAGGGTTTGATTGTTGTTCTGAGAAGTTCTTTAAGAAATAGCAGTCCGTGACCACAAACACTGAGTATTACTTTGGTTCGGCAGATTCCTTTGTAACTCTGATGTTCCCGTGTGTTTCAGGTTGGTGATCTTTGAGATGCAGCTGCCGCCATTCAGAAAACTCCTTCAGCCTGAGATTTTTAGGCTGCGTTGACCAACTCTGTTGTTTCAGATAAGTCCAGACATATTCCCGCATGAAATCTGCCTCGTGAACCGGAAGAAGCTCATCCAAGTATTTATCTTTACGGCTTTGATCCTTTTCTTTCAGTTCCTTCCAGATCTGAGCCATGCTCTTCCTGCCTTCCACTTCCTCATTAAACGTTGGTACGACAATTCCCGGAGTTAGCTTGTACTGATCTGTATGCTCCCTGATATAAATCTGACGTTTCGTGAGATAACCCAACCATGCGGCGTTTACATAGTCCGGCAGTGAAAAGTCAAGCTCCAATGCATACCCAATCTGGTCATTGCCAGCGAATGTTGCTGGAACTACCAGGGCGGCAAAGAGCATAGCGAAAATTATGATTTTTGTCATGATATCTCTCCTAATCGAACTTCCTTATTGAATAGATCCACAAACAGGCTTAGCAAATCTTTCCCCTGTCTTTTTTTTAAAGGTAATGACAACTCCGCATATGCAAAGTCTTGTCCTCCTCTGCTTCTGAAGGTGTGCATTTGTACATCCTGGCATCGGAACGTTGCAAATTAGCTGCCTACGCAGAAAGTCAACCGCTCTTGTTTATAAGGTTTTCATTTTCTGAAACTTATGTGGCAGCAATTCCGCTACCTTTAGAATTTCCGACCCATCATCTCCGGGAACAATAACGTTCGCTTCTGGGGCATAGTCCGAAATCATCTCACGGCACATTCCACACGGGGAAATGACCCTGCCATTCTTATCGACGGCAACTATCCTCTCAATATCGGTATCCCCGGCTGACGCGGCCATGCCTATGGCAACGGCTTCAGCGCAAACCGATACACGACCGACATTGGCCTTCACATTAACGGCGGAAAATATTTTTCCCGAGCGTGTACGAAGAGCGGCGCCGACCTCATGAAATTCTGCCTTAGAGCGAAGCGCAATAATCGACGCGGCAACCTCAATAAGCCGCAAATCTTCTTTGTCCAAGCTATTCATAGCCAATTGTGATTAATAACCTCATTAAAAACAAGGAGATTCGCACAATAACCTAAGGCTGTTTAATACATTCGTATTCATATTCGATTTCCACTTCCAAGGGAAAGGGTGTGCTCGCTAGCGGTTCCAGGCAAACATTTATAGACTTACCGCCATTTAAACTGCTTATTGCGTTATTGCTCCAGGAATTACCAGGTCCGAGAATGGCTACCGACATAAGGTTCCAACAGTGGCCGCCGTATTTTTCGCATAGCACCCCGCCACCGATTCCTTTGAAATTGAAGGAATCCACGATTTTAACCTTCCAGTCTGTAGTATTGTTGGTAATGCGCTTGAGACTGCCGTTTTTGATGGGTGGAATAAAACCGGTATAGGGCTGGTTCGCCCCTGTAGCGCAGTCGGATACTATTCTATGCAGCTTAACGCTACCCTTTCCCGGCTTGCATGAGAGGGGCTCGCCTGGTTGTATTATGCTCGGAATTTCAGCTGCCGCGTCAGATACGGTAAACGTCCCTTCTATATTATTATTTGTTTCGTCAGGTTCGTTGTATTGCTTGCCGATTATGTTCGGATTCGGCCCAAGCACATGTGCATCGGCAATGATCTGCACTGTGTAGTTCCCTGCAGTAGAAAGATTGATTTTTTTTATGAGTTGCTCAGACATATCCGCAGGGAGCGGAGTCGCATCTACCGAGTCAATTACGCTGATTGTTCCGGAAGGCGCGTCTTTGACCAGAATGGCCACATTAAATGGCCTAGCGGCATCCATATTTCCTTTGTTTCTGATTGTAAATGTTACCTCAACCGGATCGGCAGTTGTCGGTTGCGCTGGTTTTATCTCCAGGGCATAGATCTCCAAATCAATATATTTGGTGGTGTACTTTTTTTCGAAATTGTTATTGTCTTCACCAAACGGCAACGCCTCCGTCACCTCACTGTGATGGTCGACGGTGGCCGTTACTGCAACGGTGTCGAGGGAGTTATATAACTGGTTGACCTGGAAGAGGTAGGTTTCGTCCTTGTCGAGATACTTACCCCCTGGAAACTCCAGTGGAGCCACAGCCGCACTGTTCGGAACAGAGTTAAATAGTGTTACAAACGGGCCATAGGCCTTGCCGCCACCGATATTTTTGACTTCAACGTTCCATTCGGTCTCTTTGTAGGCAAGAACATTGTCCCCGGTAGGCCATATTTTGATTGTCAGGTCCGGGGGCAGCTGGGCTTCAACAGTCGCTTTTAACTCACTCTTGCTGGCCGTATTGACTACCCAGTGCACTGTATGTTTTCCCGGTACAAGCGTCGTAACACACTGGTACAGGCGACTCTTTCCGGGTGGGATGGTGTTTTGAACTCCAGGCCCGTAGTCCTTGATTTCTTTTTTAGAGGGGAATTGCCAGGTCTTAACCAGCTTGCCATCAAGTACAAACGTCACAGTAAAGGGACCTTTGATTGTCTGAGTCCCAGCGTTAACGACCTGCGCATAGAAACTGGTCGGGCGGTCCGTGAGCGGGGGATTAGGATCTGTCGGCCCGCTATCTAAAAACTGGACCTGCAAATCCGGCTTGCTTGACAATGCCGGCGCAACCATAAGGAGTACGGACAAAATAAAGCAAATCGAAAAACAAAACCTGTGAATTGAATGATTGCCAAACATAGCACCTCCTCATAAATTTAGTTTGGGCAACCTAACGACCAAAATAATTGGCGAGAATCATAGGGCGCCAAGTCTGGTTGCCCACCTTGGCGACTTCAATAAGCTTCAGATCTTCCTTCTCCAAGTTATTCATAGCCAATGTATGATCAAAAACCTAACTTAATTATTAGACAGATTCTAGAAAACATATACCACCATCTTTTTAGTGTGTCAATATGTTCAAAATTTATTAAAGAAGGGGTGAGCAGGGTTATTTTTTCTTGGGTAGGTTGCGCTGATAGATGATCTTGAGCCCCTTGAGGGTAAGGAGGTCATCCACCTTATGGATGGTTGTGGACTCCAAGGCGATCAAGCGTGCCCACCCCCCTGTGGCTATTACCTTGGGATCGGAACGGGTCTCCTCCCGCATCCTCCTGACCATCTCGTCCACGAGCCCCACGTAACCATAGAAGATCCCCGATTGCATGCTGTTAATGGTGTTTTTGCCGATGACTCCCTTTGGCTTGAGCAGTTCCACCCGCGGCAACTTTGAGGCCCGCTGAAACAGGGCCTCCATCGAGATCCCTATACCCGGGGCAATGGCGCCCCCCATGTATTCACCTTTGGCGGTAATGTAGTCAAAGGTGGTTGCGGTGCCAAAATCGACGACGATCAGCTCTTGTCGGTATTCCTCATAAGCGGCCACGGCGTTCACTATCCTATCGGCCCCGACTTCAGTGGGATTATCGTAGAAGATGGGCATCCCCGTCTTGATCCCCGGTCCTACCACTAATGGCTTGGTATGAAAATACCTCTCAGCCACCTCCTCCAATATCGGGAGCATCGGAGGGACCACAGACGAGATGATTAACCCGCTAATGTCATCAGGCTTTATGCCGTGAAAGGTGAAGAGATTGTTGAGCAGGAGGCCGAATTCATCAACCGTCCTTTCGGGCTCAGTCACCACCCTCCAGTGATGAAGAAGCTCATCTGCTGCAAAGACGCCGCATACTGTGTGGGTATTCCCCACATCAATGACAAGTAACATGCTCACTACCCCCTGACTGTAACATCACCGGCCACGATCCTCCTGATTGTACCGTTATTGGTCTGTACGAGCAAGGCCCCATCTTCATCTATCTCCAGGGCCGTTCCCCTTACCACCTCTTCCATAAAGGCAACCTCTATCTCCTGACCCCTTACCAGGGAGAGCTCTAACCAGCGCCTCCTGATCTCCTCCGCCCTCCCCTGCCCCAGTCTCGCGTACCATTGCTCCAATTGTCGAAGGATGGCCTGGGTGAGGGCGGTCCTGGACACGTTCCTTCCCCCCGCCTCCAACAAGGAAGTGGCAATATCCTTTATAGAAGGGGGAAACTCGCTGGGGGGCATATTGACGTTGATCCCTATCCCCACAACGACGAAGTGTATCCTATCCAGCTCCATATCCGCTTCCGTGAGGATACCGCCAAGCTTTTTCTTTCCAATCATTAGGTCATTGGGCCACTTAATAGCAGGGATAAGTCCCACAACCTCATCTATCGCCTCGGCGCAGGCCACCGCAGCCATGAGGGTTATCAGGGGTGTTTTGTTCGGCAACATCTTTGGTCTGAGGATGATAGAAAGGTAGATGTTTAATCCGGCTGGCGACTCCCATTGACGCCCCATCCTCCCTTTGCCCTTTGTCTGCGACTCGGCCACAACCACCTCACCTTCCTCGGCCCCATTCAGGGCGAGGCGAAATGCGACCTCATTGGTGGACACTATCTGGGGGAAGGCGTATATCTTCTTGCCGAATTGTTCGGTCCTCAGGCCTGATTGAATCTCCCACGGCGTGGGCTGTTCCGGTACCGAGACCAACCGATAGCCACTGGCGGGCTTGGCCTCAATGCGATACCCCTCCCGGCGCAAGGATTTGATGTGTTTCCATATGGCGCTCCTGCTTATTCCCAAGATCTTGCTCATCGCGGCACCGGAGAGACGATCATCCTGCTCCCGCAACATCTCCAATATCCTCCCTGCAGCATCCGCAGACATCACTTGATAACCTTGTCGTAGCGGGAGAAACGCATGGAGAAGGTTCCCCTTCCCTGCGTCATGGAACGGAGATCGGTGGAATAGCCGAACATGCGGGTCAGGGGGGGGTGGGCCTTGATGGTCGCCATCTTCCCCTTGGTCTCAATAGACTCAATAGACCCCTTCCTGGCCTGGATGTCGCCGATTACCTCACCCATAAACTCCTCGGGGACCATGACATCCAATTCCATGATGGGTTCCAAGATGAGGGGGATACCTTTTTGGCAGGCCTCGCGCAGGGCCTTGGATACAGCCATCTTGAGGACCATGGTGGTGAAATCATCTTGGGTATAACTCGCGCCCTTAAGGAGTATTTTGATATCGGTGAGGGGATACCCCGTGAGGGCGCCTACCGTGGAAGATTCCTGTACGCCGATATGAATCGCCTCGAGAAATTCCTGAGGGATCTCATCCGATGATACCAAAGAGGTGAACTCAACACCTTTCCCCCTTTCGCTGGGGATGACCTCGAGGTGTATCTCGGCCTTATGCGTAATGTCTTCGATTACCTTGGTGAACCGTCCCTTCACCTCGGCAGATTTTTCAATGGTCTCGCGGTAGACCACCTGCGGTCTACCGACATTGACCTCAAGATTGTACTCTTCCATCAGTCTCTTGATGAGGACATCAAGGTGCAGTTCTCCCATTCCCGAGATGATAGTCTGGGCGGTGTCTTCATCATATTTCACCTGAAACGTGGGGTCTTCCTCGCTCAGCTTCTCAAGGGCAAAGGAGAGTTTGTCCTGATCATGATTGGTCTTAGGTTCCACCGCCACGGAGATGACAGGCTTGTAGAATTCCATCGGCTCCAGAAGAATTGGGTGCGCACGATCACAGAGGGTGTTTCCGGTGGAGGTATCCTTTAACCCCATCACCGCGACGATCTCCCCGGCCCGGGCACGATCGATCCTCTTGCGGTCATTTGCATGCATTTCAAAGATCCGCGCAACACGCTCCTCACTCCCCAGATTGGCATTGTAGACGACCTTCCCAATTTCCATCACCCCTGAATAAATCCGAATGTAGGTGAGCTTTCTCCCCTGATCCATTATGATTTTAAAGGCCAGGGCGCAGAGGGGCTCGTTCTCATCGCTTCGGCGCTGCTCCAGTTGTTTGGTGAGCGGATTCACCCCTTCTAACGGAGGTATATCGAGAGGTGAAGGGAGGTAAGCAACGATAGCATCCAGGAGGGGCTGAATCCCCTTGTTCCGCAGGGCAGCTCCACAGAGGACCGGCACAGCCTTGAGTGCAATGGTTGCCTTTCTGATGGCCTGTTGCAATTCCTCTTCCGAGATCGTCTCTCCGCTTAAATATTTCTCGGTCAGCACCTCATCGGTCTCCGCCACCTTCTCCAAGAGGCGTTCCCGGTACTCTTGGGCCTGGCTGAGCATTTCTTCGGGTATGGGAACCTGCTTATAGACTGTCCCTAAACTCTCCTCCTCCCAGATAATCCCCTGCATAACAATCAGATCTATGACACCGCAAAAGGAATCCTCCGCGCCCCAGGGGAGTTGTACCACCAATGGGTTGGCCCCAAGTTTTGCGATCATCTGCTCAACTGCCCCGAAGAAATGGGCACCCACTCGATCCATCTTGTTGACAAAGGCTATCTTAGGGACGCGGTATTTATCGGCCTGATGCCATACCGTCTCAGACTGAGGCTCCACCCCGCTCACGCCACAGAACACGGCGATGACCCCGTCTAAGACCCGTAACGACCTCTCCACCTCGATGGTGAAATCGACATGACCGGGGGTATCAATGATCTGAATGATGTGATCGCGCCACTGGCAGGTGGTAACAGCCGATGTGATGGTGATCCCTCGTTCCTGTTCCTGGGTCATCCAATCCATCACCGCAGTACCATCGTGCACCTCTCCAATCTTATAGGTGCGACCTGTGTAAAAAAGGACCCGCTCGGTGACGGTGGTTTTTCCCGCATCGATGTGGGCCATGAAACCGATGTTTCTGGTCTTACGCAGTCGCTTTTCGCCAGACATCCGCACTTCGACCAATAAGTCCTCTCATTACTAAAGATCAGTATCTTTTATCACAAAGCCCCTGTGTGGTCAATGAAACCCGCCCTTTACTCATCCCTCATTTTTGTGCTATTTTCTAAAAAGGTAACAAAGGGTGACGACGATGCAGAAAGAAATCTCCTTTGACGCTGCCTTGCTGCGCGACCTCCAAGATGAAAGAGTGCCGTTGTCTATTGTCATCATACGCATTTTACAATGCTCCTCCATCTCCCAAAATCCCCACTTGAGGAAGAGGCTCCTTTGTGAACTACAGGGCTTCCCAAGAGAAGATGCCTTCGTCAGCGAGTTGGGGAGATCGGTAAAGCGGGCGGGGCTTTGGGAACCCTTTTTTGGCCCTGTGGAAGAACTGGAACGGTTTATCCAGATAAAGAAAGAAACTGGTAAGCAGGAGCCTGCGCCTGAGGCTGGTGGTGTCTATATTGGGGAGTTTAAACCGGAGTTCTTAGACGATGAGGAAGAGGTGAATTTCGCAAAGGCTTATCTGCAGAAGCTCCGCCGCTTCCTTGCCGAGTCCATCGTGGAGCAATATTTTATACTCACCCCCAGATTTATAGAACACTTCGATTGGATGCTCTGACGATCTTCTCTATCCCCTCGCACTTTCTGTTAGTTGTATAATTTCTAAAACCTTTTTTTAAGGATAGATGATGAAGAAATCACAAGCACCGGCAATCCTAAAAGGAGCCATGGAAAGCGCCACTCCTCTCCCTTGTGGACATTCCGCCGCAAGCGATGAAAATAAGAGCAGACTGACACCGCAAGGCGCCATGACGTTGCTGATTGTTGCTGGTACCGCGGGCCGGTTATTCTTAGCTGGACTAACGGGGTTAGGTATCGACGAATCGTACATGGTGTCGGTTTCTAGGCAACTAAGCCTGAGTTATTTTGACCATCCGCCGCTTTCGTTCTGGCTAGTCAGACTGATGAGTTGGCTCACCGGAAGCGAAGCAGGACTGTCAGTGCGCTTCCCATTCATACTGCTGTTCGCGGGGTCCACTTGGCTGTGCTACAAGGTTGGTTCGGAGTTATTCGATCAGAGGGTCGGTCTGTATGGTGCTCTGGTGCTCAACTTGGCACCGGTGTTCACTCTCTGCCATGGGAGTTGGGTTCTCCCGGATGGCCCGTTAATCTTTTTCATGCTGGCGGCCGTGTTCTGCCTAACCAAGGTCTTCTTCGCCCAAGAAGATGGGCCAGTCTTCGGATGGTGGCTGGCTACTGGCGCCGCGACTGGCCTGGCCCTTCTCAGCAAGTACAGCGCTTTGTTCCTACCGCTGGGTGCAGGCTTGTATCTGCTTACGCGCCGCGACCGGAGGCGACTGCTCTCCGGTGTTGGGCCTTGGGCGTCGCTCCTAGTCGTCGTCGCTCTGTTCTCACCAGTAATTTTGTGGAACATGGGCAACCACTGGGCATCATTCACCTTCCAAGGAGGACGGGGCATCCCTGGAGTTGCTCTCCACCCGCTAAAGCTCTTACAGACGGTCGGCGGACAAGCGCTCTATCTCGCACCCTGGATCTGGGCACCGTTGGTTGCCGAGCTTTTTATCTGCCTTTCTTGGCGCCCTCGGCAGGATCAAAAACGGTTTCTAGCCTTGATCTCCGTCGGCCCGATTGCGACTTTTACCATCGTGTCGCTATGGGCTACCGGCCAGGTGCTTCCCCATTGGGCGATGCCAGGCTACCTGATGCTTTTCCCCCTTTTGGGCGTGAGGATCGCAGACCGCCTCCGGGAGGGCCGCCGGTACGTCCGCCTCTGGCTGATCAATTCAGCGATTGCACTGGGGATATTCGCAACAGTGCTAGGCAGTCATGCTGCCACCGGATGGGGGCGGAACATAATCCCCGCACTAACCCGAAAGGATCCTACCGTTGAAATGGTGGACTGGCGACAACTACCGGAGGCGTTGGCCTCGCGCGGGTTGCTCCGTCGGGGGAAGGTGTTCATCGTAACCGGGCGTTGGCTGGATGCGGCCAAGGCCGATTTCTCCCTCGGCGGGCGTTTGCCGGTAGTCTGCCTGAGTCAAGATCCGCGCCACTTCGCGTTTCTGCACGATCCGTCCAGTTTTTCGGGATGGGATGCAGTAGTTGTCACGCCCCGCATGACGCAGGAAGAAATCCAGCGGAACTACGGGGGTTGTTTCGCCTCCATCGAACCGTTGGTCGATGTCGTCATACGTCAATCAGCGGCGAAAGCCCTGACTCTAAAACTGTTTTTTGGCCGCGATTTCCGGGCGGTTTACAGGCTACCCTACCCATCGGTGGCTGCACATCAAGCTGATGACTGAATCGTCCGATGACTGGAGAGCACTGTGACATCAATTGAACTATCGGTAGTTATTCCGACAATAAACGAACGAGGCAATATACAGCCGCTACTGGAGCGCCTGGAATCTTGCCTTAACGGAATCGCGTGGGAGGCAATCTTTGTGGACGACGATTCAACGGATGGCACAACTGAGCTCATTCGTGAAATCGCCTGCCACTGCGATCACGTCCGGTTAATTCACCGAATCGGAAGACGCGGTTTGGCCTCGGCCTGCACGGAAGGCATGGCGTCCTCCCACGCATCTTTCCTCGCAGTGATAGATGCCGATTTACAGCATGACGAGAAGTTGTTACCACAGATGCTGGAGACACTCCGTAATCAGCCGATTGATATTGTGGTTGGCAGCCGACACGTAGCGGGCAGTGATCATAAAAATTTCTCACTCTGCCGGCGGAACATCAGCGCGTTGGGCCGACACCTCAGCTACTTGGTATTAAAGGCTGATCTGAATGACCCCATGAGTGGTTTCTTCATGCTCCGCCGAGAGTTTTTTGAGGAGACGGTGCGGCGTCTTTCAAACACCGGCTTCAAGATCCTGTTGGATTTATTCGTCTCCTCGCCTCGTCCAGTGCGCTTTGTCGAGCTTCCTTTCCGTTTCGACCTCCGCGT
>CAYHAB010000144.1:0-9604 GCA_964354505.1 uncultured Thermodesulfobacteriota bacterium | reverse complement strand
AAAACTCACCGATACACCGATACAGGCCCTGCTGAGCTCCTCCACCACCACGCAGTTGCCAAATACCCCCCCACTAAAACCGCCGTATTCTTCGGGGATAAAGACCCCAAAGAGCCCTGCATCTGCACACGTGTGCATGATCTCCCACGGGAATTCCTCCTTCTCATCCAACTCCGCCCTCACCGGCATTATCTTTTCTTCTGCTACCCTACGGGCGAGTTCCTTAAGCATCTTCTGTTCATCGGTCAAAAAATATTCCACGTAGACACCCCTCTCAACAGATATTTCACTGCATCACCCTTTGCTTGAGTTGCGATCAGGCACGAGAAGCGTTCTCCATGCCAAACCGCTTTAGGTCTTGGCTTTCGCGCAAGGCATCCGTCAAAAGACGGTTGATATCCCTCAACACATATTCACGGGCGGCCCGGACAGCGTTTTTGATGGCCTTGGGAGAAGAGCGTCCATGGCAGATAAAGCTGGCTCCGTTGATGCCCAAGAGCGGAACCCCTCCATACTCGGAATAATCGATCCGGCGTTTAATGCTCTCCTGAACCTGTCTCATAAAGAAATACCCGATCCTGGCCCATAGGCTCTTACGGGTCGCTGCCCTTATCATGGCGACGAAGGAGTCTGCGATCCCCTCGGTGCTCTTCAAGGCTATATTACCTACGAAGCCATCGCACACGATAACATCGGCGTTGCCGCTGGAGAGATCCCTCCCTTCGACATTCCCGATATAGTTTAGCTCACTCTTTTTCAAGATGGCGTGGACCCGCTTGGTGAGCTCATTCCCCTTGCCGTCTTCCCTGCCGTTACTCAAAAGCCCCACCTGAGGACGGTCCTTGTCCAAGATAAAGCGGGCATAAATTTCACCCATGATGGCGAACTGCACAAGGTGAATGGGCTTGCAATCTACATTCCCACCGGCATCTATGAGTATTGCAGTCCCATTGAGGGTGGGGTGAATGGCGGCCAACGCCGGTCGTTCCACCCCTTCTAACTTCCTCAATTTCACCATGCTGATTGCCATGGCCGCCCCGGAATTGCCGGCTGTCACCACCGCATCGCACTTTCCGTTCTTCATCAGGTCCATCGCCACGCTCATCGATGAGTCTCGCTTGGTTCGGAGGATCCGTGACGGCGACTCATGCATCTGCACCGCTTGCGACGCATGGACGATGGTCACCAATGCCCCCTTCCTGTGATGGTGTTTGGTTAACTCTCTCTCTACCAACTCCTGGTTGCCAACGAGGATTATCTCCTCCAGATCAAACTCCTTGGCCGCCAGCGCTGCCCCTTCTACAATGGCCTCCGGGGCATGATCACCACCCATAGCATCTATTGCAATCTTCATTGAATTTGTCCTTATTGTTAATCAACCACGAGGCGGAGTTAAACCTCCTCTACCTCTACGATCTCCTTGCCTTTATACGTACCACAATGAGGACAGACGCGGTGGGGCAGCTTTGGCTCATGACATTGGGGACAGAGCGAGAGGCCGAGGGGAATCAATTTGTCGTGACTCCTCCTCTTGTCCCGCCTCGCCTTGGAGGTTTTCTTCTTAGGAAGGGCCATTATCTTCTCCTTACAGTAGGTTCGATCTGAGACTTTCTAACACGGCGAACCGGGGATCGTTATAACGGCGATCACACCCGCATTCCCCGAGATTAAGATCCACCCCGCATACGCTGCATAACCCCTGACACCTATCATGGCAGAGGGGTTTCATAGGGATGTTCAGCCATATCTGCTCCTCTACGATATCCACAAGATCAATCCCCTCCTCCGGCAAAAAACTGACAACCATATCGTCGTTCAAGAGCTCTTTGTCTTCCTCCCTGGGGGCATAGCGCGGGAGGATGAATAATTCCTCGAACTCCGATACAATGTGGAGGGTAAAATCCTTAAGACACCGAGCGCAATGCAGCGATACTGCTGTCATGATGCGCCCCGTGGCCTCGATACCCTTAGGGGTGCGACGGAGAGAGAGGCTCCCCTTTACCCCCGAGTCCAACCTTATCTCCCGCTCCTCTTCTCCGTCAGGACCTTGCAGGCCGATAGGGGGGAGTTCATCAAAAGATACCTCCTTTCCTTCTGGAGGTATAGCTTCCCATTTAACTTTCATCTGAATATGGAGAACTCCCGTTCGTTAAATCTTCCGTCTGAATACTCGGCAAGATTTGCATGGCCATCGAATTTAAGGACATAAGTATATATATCTACCCTTTTTTGTCAAGGCTAAAAATGGGAAGCCTATGGAGCAGAAAATGATCATTTATGGCGCTCAATACAGTGTACGATAAGGTGTACCGGTAAAAAAAGCGGCAAAAACACCGCACCAACGACCTAAAAATGGACCATGGGAAGAAGGAAATCCCTTGTGAGAAAAAATCGAACTAAAGACGAAGTTTTCCCTCCCATATCCGATAAGGAGACAAGAGAGGGACAAAATACCCCTCTTGCGCAGATTGACACATTTCTCTACAATAGGGGTAAGGAGGATCTCTATGGGAGATAAGATTGTTATCTTCGACACCACCCTGCGGGATGGGGAACAATCACCCGGGGCGGCAATGAATGTGGCAGAAAAGGTGAGGATTGCCCAGCAGTTGGAAAAGCTGGGGGTCGATGTTATCGAAGCGGGTTTCCCCATTTCATCCCAGGGAGACTTTGATGCGGTCAAGGCGATTTCTAAAACGATCGCCCATTCGGAGGTGGCTGCCCTGGCCAGGGCTAATACTCAGGATATCGATCGGGCCTGGGAGGCGATTAAGGGGGCTAAATCCCCCCGTCTTCATACCTTTATCTCGACTTCTGATATCCATCTTAAGCACCAGTTGAAGAAATCAAAAGAGGAAGTGATTCGGATTGCCGCACAATCCGTTGCAAGGGCCAAGAAACATACCAGAAATGTCGAATTCTCAGCCATGGACGCTACCCGCAGTGAGGTCAAGTTTCTCACGGCCGTGATTGAGGCAGCCATACAAGCAGGGGCGACCACGATTAATATCCCCGATACCGTGGGCTATGCCATCCCCTCGGCTTTTGGAGAGCTGATTTGCACCCTCTGTCAAACGGTCAAGGGAATCGAAAAGGTCACCCTGAGCGTTCACTGCCACAATGATCTTGGCTTGGCGGTTGCCAACTCCCTTGCTGGGATCCAGAACGGCGTCAGACAGGTGGAGTGCACGATCAATGGCATCGGAGAGAGGGCAGGAAACACCTCTCTCGAAGAAGTGGTCATGGCCATCCACACACGGAAGGATCTATTCCCCTTCTATACTCGCATAGTTCCCAAACATATCTTTGCTACCAGCCGCCTTGTCTCAAAGATCACGGGTATGGTGGTTCAGCCCAACAAGGCCATTGTAGGCGCGAACGCCTTTGCCCATGAATCTGGAATTCATCAGGATGGCGTCATCAAGAAAAAACAGACGTATGAAATCATGACCCCAGAATCGGTGGGAATCCCTAAATCCTCACTTGTCCTGGGAAAACTCTCCGGGCGGCACGCCTTCAAGGAGAGGTTGAAGGATTTAGGGTTCCGTCTCTCCGAGAAGGATTTTGAGCTGGCTTTCAATCGGTTTAAAGAACTGGCAGACAAAAAGCGAGAGATCTATGATGAGGACATTGAGTCGATCGTGGTGGAGGAGATCATCCGCATGCCCCACCGATTCAAACTCATCTATCTCAATGTCATGGCAGGAAATATTACCGTTCCTACCGCCACGGTTAAGATGGAGGTGGATGGGAAAATCATCCAGGAAGTCGGTTTTGGCGACGGGCCGGTGGATGCCACCTTCAAGACGATCAAGAAAATCACCCGTACGAGATCAAAACTCCTTCAGTTCGCCATCAACGCGATCACCGGCGGAACAGAGGCCCAGGGAGAGGTGACGGTGAGGCTGGAAGAAAAAGGGCAGACCGTAATCGGCCAGGGTGCCGATACGGACGTGATTGTGGCCAGCGCCAAGGCCTACATCAATGCCCTGAACAAGTTGGAGTATCGAAAAAAAGAGTTGCAAGGATTATAAGATGGGTATGACCATTACCGAAAAGATATTGGCAGCCCACGCCGGCCTTGACGAGGTCGTGCCGGGCCAGATTATCAACGCCCGAGCGGATGTGGCCCTGGGAAATGACATCACTGCGCCGTTAGCCATCAAGGCCTTCCGGGAGATAGGGGGGGCAAAGGTCTTTGACAGAGATAAAGTAATCCTCGTGCCCGACCACTTCACCCCCAATAAAGACATCCAGTCAGCCGAGCAGTGCCGGCTGATGCGGGAGTTCGCCCAAGAGCAGGGGCTCACCCACTATCTCGAGGTGGGGCGCATGGGTATCGAACACGCCCTGTTGCCTGAAATGGGGCTGGTGGGACCGGGGTATCTGGTCATAGGGGCAGACAGCCACACCTGCACCTACGGCGCCCTCGGGGCCTTCGCCACCGGCGTGGGCAGCACCGATTTGGCCGCAACCATGGCCACGGGGGAGATCTGGCTCCGGGTCCCCGAAACGATAAAGTTCGTATACACGGGGCATCGGCAGCCGTGGGTCAGCGGTAAAGACCCCATCCTCTACACCATCGGAGCAATCGGCGTGGATGGGGCCCTCTATAAGGCCATGGAGTTCACCGGAGAAGCCATCCGTAACCTCGATATGTCAGGGAGATTCACCATGGCCAACATGGCAATCGAGGCCGGGGGAAAAAATGGCATTTTTCATCCCGATGAGATCACCCTAGAGTATGTCCGCGGGAGGATGGAAAAAGGGTATACCCTCTACCAGAGCGACAAAGACGCCTCCTATGCCGAGGTAAGGGAATACGATTGCTCCCAGATCGAGCCCCAAGTAGCCTGCCCGTCATCCCCCGCTAATGCGAAGGGGGCACGGGCATTGGCAGGGGTAAAGATAGATCAGGCAATCATCGGCTCATGTACCAACGGGAGACTGGAGGATCTCAGGATTGCAGCCCATATCATACGAGGAAAGAAAGTGGCACCGTACGTTCGCCTCATCGTGATCCCCGCCACGCAGGAGATCTATCTACAGGCCCTCCGGGAGGGCCTCCTGGAGGTCTTTGTGGAGGCCGGAGGGGCGGTAAGCACCCCCACCTGCGGCCCTTGTCTTGGCGGCCACATGGGGGTCTTAGGGGCGGGAGAGGTAGCCATAGCCACCACCAACCGTAACTTCGTGGGAAGAATGGGTCACCCCACCAGCCACGTCTATCTCTCCAACCCTGCGGTGGCTGCCGCCAGCGCTATAATGGGAAAGATCGTCCACCCGGAAGAAGTGGTAGACAAGTCAAGCCATCCCGTAAACGGGATGGCTTGAGGGTTCGTGGATTCAAGGGTTCTAGCAAAACCTTTTTTATCTACAATTCTTGAACCCTGGAATCCTCAAATATAACCTGAAGACCTTTTGACAATGTATTGAACCGAACCAACTTTGATATCTATGGATACCATCTCCATCCTCCTTCAGATCCCGCCCCGGGAAATAGCCTATCTTACCTTCATCCTCGAGTCGTATGAGGGGGTGGCTATCATGAAGACCATTGATCCCCACGAGGGCATCGTCGAATTGATGGTCCCGTCCCACTATCAAGAGGAAATAGGGGAAATCCTGCAGGACATTGCCCGTGAGTTCCCGATTAAAGAGGTAACCCCTGCGGCTTGTGCCACATCTCAACAATAAACTTCATCAATATCCCCCTCACTTGTCCCCTCTCCCCGGCGGGGAGAGGGCTTGCGGCGAGCTAAGCCGAGCGGATAGGGTGAGGAACAATAGTTTTGAATTCCCAAACAAAAATATGCACAGAAAATTTTTCCTTTTAGTAGTAGGAAGCCAACCTCACTACTTATTAAACGAATTTATCAGACGCAACACTAGATGCCAATACCCTGCAACCGCTGCGCCGCCTCTTCCAGCCTGGCCTCCGGTACAGTCAGGGCTAGACGCACATACCCCTCACCTGCTTCACCAAAGCCGCTGCCCGGGGTGAGCACTACCCCTGTCTCATTGAGCACGAGAGAGGCGAAGGAGACCGAATCATGGCCGGGGGGCACTTTTACCCACAGGTAGAAGGTTGCCTTGGGGGGAGTCACCTCCAGACCGACAGCGCGGAGTCCTTGAACCATTACATCGCGCCGTCCCTGGTAGATCGCGCGCATCTGTTCCACATCGGATTGATCACCTTCTAAGGCCTCTATCCCAGCCCACTGGATGACCTGAAAGACCCCCGAATCGATATTGGTCTTGGTTTTTCCCAGCCCGGCCAGAACCTCTCTGTTGCCCACCGCAAAGCCGAGGCGCCAGCCGGTCATATTATAGGTCTTGGAGAGGGAGTGAAACTCCACGCCTACCTCTTTGGCGCCATCCACCTCCAGAAAACTGGGGGGTGAATAACCATCGTAGCTGAGCTCGCTGTAGGCCGCATCGTGGCAGACGATGAGACAATAGCGACGGGCGAATTCCACAACCTCGGCGAAGAATTCCGCGTCCGCCACGGCCGCCGTCGGATTGTTGGGATAATTGATAAAGAGCAATGTGGCAGCCTCGGCCACCTCCGGGGGAATCTGCCCGAGATCGGGCAAAAAACCCCGCTCCTCTACAAGGGGCAAGAAAAAGGATTTCCCACCGGCGAAGACCGTCCCCGCATGGTAGACCGGATATCCGGGGCTGGGGACAAGGGAGTATGCACCGGGGTTGATGAAGGCCAGGGGGATGTGGGCAATCCCCTCTTTGGAACCGATCAAGGTGAGAACCTCGCCGTCCGGCTCCAACCGCACTCCGAACCGCTTCTCATACCATCGGCTTACCGCCTCCCGGAACTCCCGCATCCCCTCATAGCTGGGGTAGCGGTGGCTCCGAGAATCAAGGACCGCTTCTCTCATACGCTCAACGATCCGCTTCGGGGTGGGGAGGTCGGGATCTCCCACCCCCAGGTCTATGATATCCACCCCTTTGGCCCTCAATGCGGTCTTCCTCCGATCCAGCTCCGCAAAGAGGTAAGGAGGAAGGGCCGTAAGCCGCTGCGCCATCTCAACTCTTTCCTGACCTTTCATTCTTTCTCCTCAAGAAGCAGATAGTATACCAGCAAACGTTAACTTCGAGCCAAAAAGTAAGATATATTACCTGTCAACCGTCCGAAAATGCAAGGGAGAGTTTTGCTGTGTCAACGGATCATCGTCTTTCCCAATAACCTCAACCCCCTTCTATCAAAGAGATACCTTCTGCGAGGCGATAAAAATCATAAGATGACATAAAACCCATAATGAGAATAATGACAAGGAGGGGGGGCATGATAACCCTCCTTGTCGAGCAACAGGAGGGCCTTGGGAGGCAATACAGAGACTGCACCCGCACATGGCGAATTACTAGTGACAAATATTGACATATATATGCAAAGGTGATAGTTATATAACAAAGATAGTATCATACATGTATCCAGGGGAAAGAGGATAGAATTATGTCCTTAAGGCTGGGACAGCTCCTCCTCAAGGCGGAGATTATCACCGACGAACAACTGAAGCAGGCACAGAGCGAACAGAAGCTCAGGGGGAAAAATCTGAGCTCTGTCTTAATAGATATGGGATTCCTCATGGAAGACGATCTCCTTGCCTTCCTCCGCAAGCGCTATGGGTTCCCCTCCATCAACCTTGCCGAGCTGGAATTGGATCCCAAGCTCGTGGGATTAGTCGGCGCTGATTTCATGCATAAAAACCAGGTGGTCCCCGTCCGCAGGAGTGGTTCCACCCTTTATCTGGCCATAGTCGACCCCTTTAACGTCTCGGTGATCGATGATATCAAGTTCCGCACAGGATATCACGTAGAGGCCTTGGTGGCCTCTGAAACGGATGTCAGGACGACGATAGAGAGACATCTCAACCCCACCGCTTCCATTGACGGGGCCCTCGCCGACTTCGAGGACGAGGGGATGGAGGTGGTAAAGCACGATGAAACCTTCGATCTTACCGAAGCGGAGAAGACCGCAGAGGAGGCCCCCGTCGTAAAGCTGGTCAATCTCATCCTCGCCGATGCGATCTCCAAGGGGGCTAGCGATATCCATGTTGAGCCGTACGAAAAATTCATGCGAGTGCGGGAACGGATCGACGGGGTCCTCTACGAGGTGATGAGGCCTCCCATCCAGATGAAAAACGCCATTATCTCCCGTATCAAGATCATGTCCCAATTGGATATCGCCGAACGCCGCCTCCCCCAAGGGGGGCGTTTCCTGATCAGGATGCAGAACAGGGAAATGGACTTTCGGATCTCGCTCATCCCTACCCTCTTTGGTGAGAAGGTGGTCATGCGGCTCCTCGATAAAGCAAAACTCCAGCTTGATATGACCAAATTGGGCTTTGAATCCGATACTCTAGAGATATTCCACGAGGCCATCTATAAACCATATGGGATGATCTTAGTCACCGGACCGACAGGAAGCGGAAAGACCACCACCCTCTACTCTGTCCTTTCCGAGCTAAACAAGGTCTCAGAAAACATCTGTACCGCCGAGGACCCAATAGAGTTCAATATCCCCGGCGTCAACCAGGTACAGATGCATGAGGCCATCGGACTGAACTTCGCCGCCTCCCTGAGGGAATTCTTGCGCCAGGATCCTGATATTATCCTGGTGGGAGAAATCAGGGATCTTGAGACGGCTGAGATAGCGGTAAAGGCCGCCTTGACGGGACATCTGGTCCTCAGCACGCTCCATACCAACGACGCCCCCAGCACCATTGGGCGTCTGCTGGACATGGGGGTGGAACCGTTCCTCGTCGCCTCTTCACTCATTGTAACGGTGGCACAGCGATTGGTCCGTTGCATCTGCCCTGATTGCAGAGAACCCATCACCGTGCCCCCCGAGGCCCTCTCGGAACTGGGTATTCCCGAAGAGGAAATCTACGATTTCACGTGCTATAAGGGGAAAGGCTGCACCAAGTGCAGCAATCTCGGATATCGAGGCAGATTATCTTTGTACGAGGTGATGCCTATGGTTGATGAGATCCAGGAACTGACCCTCAGGCGGGCCCCCGCCAACGAGATCAAAAGGGCGGCCATCCAGGCAGGGATGAAGACCTTGAGGCAGAGCGGAATCGCCAAGATCAAACAGGGGATAACCACTATCGAAGAGGTGCTTCGGGTAACCGTAGATTAAATACCAAGAGGAAGGTAGCCATGGCCCTCGATCTCCAAGACCTGCTCAAGACGATGATCGAAAATGACGCAACGGACCTCCATATTACCACCGGCACCCCTCCTCAGATCCGCGTGTACGGCCGCTTGGTCCCCTTAGAGCTCCCTCCCCTTGACGCTGCTGATACCAAGAGGCTCGCGTACAGTGTGCTCACCGATGTCCAAAAACACCGGTTCGAGGAAGAACACGAACTCGACTTTTCCTTCGGGATAAAGGGGCTATCCAGGTTCAGGGGAAATCTTTTTTTCCAGAGGGGGGTGGTAGCAGCGGCCATCAGGTCCATACCCTATAAGATCAGGGGCTTTAAGGACCTGGGCCTTCCCTCAATCATCGAGGATCTGATCAGGAAACCCAAGGGGCTCGTCCTGGTCACGGGTCCTACCGGCTGCGGCAAATCCACCACCCAGG
>CAYHAB010000143.1:0-4695 GCA_964354505.1 uncultured Thermodesulfobacteriota bacterium | reverse complement strand
CTTTGATAAAAGGAACCGCCTCAAGGCCCTTTCTCAGCTGACGCAAGAGCTCTCGTTCGCCCATCGCGACAAAGAGGGCCCCTTCGCCCGGATCCTTTAAGGGGAACCCCCGCGGTTCCATGGGAAAATGCAGGATGACCTCCCTTCCCTGATCGTGGGCCTTTTGGGCGATGCGGCGAGAATAAGGCTGGAAGGGAAAGATGGAAAAGGTCAAGGGGGCGTTCAGGCGCAAGAACTCTTCAGCAACCCGCCTGTCCGCCCCAAGGTCGTCCACCACAATGGCTATGCGAGGCCTAAGAGGCATCAGTGCGGGCGGCTTCAGTTTAGGGGGGTGGAATATCAGGTGATGGGCCAGGAGGTTATCGACCTTTACCTCCACCTCCTCCGTGCCGTCCTGAGCCATCGACTCGGTAAGGGTCACCCCTGGGCAGGCATCCTGAATCTTCTTAACCAACTGGGAGGTGACCTTCGCCGGTTCTATTCCTGAAGGGAGCATTACCTCCCAGCGTGAGAGTATCCAGGCCTTGTTCCCCTTCCTCTGTTCCTCTCCCCTTTTCTGGACTGCCTCTTGGGGTATCTCCATCTGAGAAAGCTGGGTGAGGATCAGCTGATCCAGAATTTGAACCCTCTCGTTGAAGGGAGGTGGTTGTCTTAGGTGGAGATAGAGGATGATCGAGAGGAAAACCCCCAAACACAAGAGGAACTTGAAAAAGAGGGGGATTCGCCTCCCCCTCTTTCGAACCTTCCTCGAAAGAGGCCTCCTTTTCACAGTGGGCCTTCTCCTGGCGTATGCCATTGGGGTTGCGGTCTTACGCCTCCTTCCCTTTACCAATTCTTCTTGCCGCTCATTTCACCCCTTTATCGATGTACTTCTGAAAGATCTTCATCCCTTTCAATTGCTCCAAGGCCCTATCAAGTTCAAGATCCGCCTTCGGTTCTTCTTCAGTCGTCTTAGTGGGCACCTTCGCAACCGCCGACAGAGGGATATCCGGTTGAATCCCCTGCTCGTGGATGGTGCGGCCCTTAGGAGTATAATAGCGGGCAGTAGTCAATCTGATACCAGAGCCATCGTCCAAGGGGATAATGGTTTGCACCGAGCCCTTGCCAAAGGTCTTGGACCCCATGATCACCGCCCTGCCATAGTCTTGGAGGGCGCCGGCCACGATCTCCGAGGCGCTGGCACTGCCATGATTGACGAGGACAACCATCGGCCAGTGTGGCATCGTCCCCTCCTGGTGTGCGTTAAAAGCCGTCTTCCCCTCCTCTCCTCGACCCTTGATAGTGACAATTACCCCGCTGTCCAGAAAAAGATCAGATACCTCCACCGCCTGATCCAGGAGTCCTCCGGGATTGTTCCTCAGATCCAGGATGAGACCACTGAGCCCCTCAGGATTTTCCTTCTGCATCGCCTCCAACGCCCTTGCGGCGTCCGCGGAGGTCTTCTCCTGAAACTGCGATATCCTGAGGTACCCGTATCCCTTTTCAAGGGTCTTGAACTTGACGCTCTGGATCTTGATGATATCCCTTACTATGGTAACATCTTTGGGCTGGGTGAATCCCTCGCGTATGATGGCGATGGTGACTTTGGTGCCTTTGGGCCCCCTCAGTCTCTTCACGCACTCCATGAGGCTCAATCCCTTGGTCGATTCCTCATTGATCTTCAGGATTTTGTCTCCTGACTTAACCCCTGCCTGATAGGCTGGGGTATCCTCGATAGGTGCAATAACCGTCAAAATCCCATCCTTTATGGCTACCTCCATTCCCACCCCGCCAAAGCTCCCCTTTGTTTCTACCTGGAGTTCCCGGTACATATCAGCGGTAAGGTATGCAGAGTGGGGGTCGAGACTGTTGAGCATCCCATCTATCGCTCCGGTGATGAGATCCTCCGTCTTGACATCCTCAACATAGCTCTTTTTGATTATCTCAAGGACGTCGGTAAAGACCTTCAGCTTCTCGTAGGTCTTGTTCGAGAGGGCCGAGACATTGTGGACGCAGAGGCCGCCCACGAAGAGGCCAAAGACGAAGCCGAACAATATCAACCAACCTAGCTTTTTGTTCTTGAACATAATCCCCTCCCTTGCTGTATCATTTATTTACCCTCCCTTTTTGTATGGTATGGCCAGCCACGTTAAGGGATCCACAGCCTTGCCGTGGTATCTGATCTCAAAATAGAGCATGGTTCCTTCGATGGACCCCGTGCTCCCGACCAGGGCCACCACGTCACCCATCTTCACCTCATCACCCACCTTCTTCAGGAGGCGCGAGGCATGGGCGACAACGGTGTGATAACCCTCCCCATGATCGATAATCAGCAGATTTCCATATCCTTTGAACCACGAAGCATAAGCTACCTTCCCGCTGAAGATCGCCAGAATCTCTGCCCCTTCCGGGGCCTTGATCCCTATCCCCCGTTCCCTCCCCTTTGGAGAGAAGATATCTCCTCCCGCCGGGGGTGGTAGTTTACCCCGCAGGGCCTTAAAACCTGTGCTTTTAAGAGCAGCCGCCTTGACCGTCAGCTGTTGGATCAGAGAGCGTAAGGCCTTTTCCCTCTCTTTTAACTCAGCGATGGCCTTTTCCTGAGCTACTCGTTCATGTTGTACAGAGGCCAATAAGGTGGCCTTCTTCCGCATTTCCCTCTCTATTTCTGCCTTTTTGGTCTCTACCTCAACCTTTTTTTTTGAGAGGACCATCTTTTCCGCTACCAGATCTTGTTTCCTTTTCTTCTCCTCATCAATGCCCCGTTGATATGTCTGCAAGAGCTGTAAATCATTCTCCATAACTAATTGGAAGGCCTTATACCGCCTCAGGGCATCACTGTAGTTTTCGGCAGAAAAGAGGACCCTTACCACCCCCACCCGATGAAGTTTATACATGGCCTTTACCCTGGATTGGAAAATCTCGTCCAGAACAACTAAGCTGGTTTGCAGCTGCGCAATCTCCTCTTCTTGGTAGGATACCTTCTTTTCCAGTACCTTCAACTCTTCGTCCAATTCTCTGAGCTCTGTCTTTTTTCGATCGAGCTGCCGCTCGATCTTATCGAGGGCATCGGTGATCTTTTTTTCCTCCCACCATTTCCTCTTAACCTCCTTCTTCTTCTCTGTGAGCTCTTTTTCTACCTCCGTCAGGTCACCCTTCTTCTTTTGAATGGTCTTCTCCACGTCTTTCGTTCCCTCGCCCCGAGAGGGGGAGGGAACGAAAAATGCGACGATGAGGATAGCAATGAGTAACTTCACTCCCTAAATCCTAGCAGCTTTCCTCAGAGAGAAGAGACCTCCCAATAGACCCGATGCCACCCCAATCCCCAGAATCCAGGCGATCATGGTGGGGGAAAGAAAACTCAGACGCAGCTGGCCGAAATAGAGGCTCACGTAGGGTGATGCCTTGAGAGAAAAGAAATGGAAAAGGACGAGGAGCAACAGGATGGAGCCCCCCGCACCCAAGAGCCCCTGCAGCCCACCCTCGAGGTAGAAAGGGAGTTTGACAAAGGTGTCCGTAGCCCCTACCAGCTTCAAGATTGCGATTTCTTCTTTTTTATTGTAGAGGGTAAGACGGACGGTGTTGGCGGTTACTGAGACAAGGATGATCACCAGAACCCCACCAAAGATCCATACCCCCCACTTGAGCATGTAGAGAAAAATGGAGAATCTCTCTAACCAAACACCTCCGTATTGGACCTCCTCTGCCTCTTTTATGTTACCGAGTCTCGCCGCCAGGGCCCGTATGCGCTCTGGGTTCCTGAAGCGTTCCTCCATCGTGATCTCAAAGGATGCCGGGAAGATCTCTTCCTTCAACCCCTTCAGCATACCCCCATAGCCGGCAAGATCCCGTTCAAAGGCCTCCATGGCCTTGCGTTGAGAGATATATCTCACCTCTCGGATCCCCTCTTCCCGCTGTAGTTCTCCCGTAAGTTGAAGGACCCTCTTTTCCTCTACCCCGTCCTTGATATAGAGGATGATTTGCACCTTCTTCTCCCAGGCCTCCAGGAAAGAGGCAAAATTGAGGGGGAGGAGCAGAAAAGTGGCGAAGAGGAAGAAGGCGATAGCGATGGTCCCTATGCTTAAGACGTGGGTAGGGCCATTCTCTTTCATAACCCCAAAGGTCCTTCGGACGAGGGACAAGGCACCCATGCTTCCCTTCACGCCGCCATTTCTCCCTTGAAAAGGGGTATGGTCCTCTTATTGTATTGAGCCACCAGGCTTGTATTGTGAGTTGCCACCACGACCGTTGTCCCCAGCTGATTGACCTTCTCCAAGAGGTCCATTATCTCCACCGTGAGGTCGGGGTCCAAGTTGCCGGTGGGTTCGTCCGCCAAGATGATGGAGGGTGTGTTGGCCAAGGCACGAGCAATGGCTACCCGCTGTTGCTCGCCCCCCGACAATTTAAGGGGGGGTTGCTTCAGCACCCACTCCTCCAACCCCACCACTTTCAAGACCTGCCTGACCCTTTTCGGGATCTCCCTCTTGTTGTAACCCAAGGCTCGGAGGACCAGCGCGATATTGTCATAAACTGTCCTATTATTTAACAGCTTGAAATCCTGAAAGATAAACCCTACCTCTCTGCGGAGCAGAGGGATCTGAGAGTTTTTAAGCCTGGAAACATTCCTCTTGTTGACCAAGATCTCCCCCTGATCCGGCCTCTCAACACGGATGATCAATCTCAACAGCGTCGTCTTTCCTGCCCCACTGGGTCCCGTGA
>CAYHAB010000142.1:0-7134 GCA_964354505.1 uncultured Thermodesulfobacteriota bacterium | reverse complement strand
TCTAGAATGTTAAATTTGTAAAAGAGTCGGAAATATACAAAGCTAAAACGGAAAGAGGAGATGGAATTCGAGACCAATTGAAATAAGAAAGAAGGCTGAGTTGGCCAAGGTGAATATATGCTATACTGAAAATAGGTTACTTGGTTTCAATAACCTTGATTCATGAGTCCATAAAACTATCGCTTGGGCGGTTAGCTCTTAGCCGTCACGAAAGGAGGCAGAAATGAGCCACCGGAGATCGTTACAGCAGGTAGTTGTAGCAGCGTTCGTTATGGTATTTTTGGTTGGGTGTGGTGCACCCGCAACTACACTCATTCGTTGGGTGGCCATGGATAAGATCCACTACCAAAAAAGGAGACCATCATAACCGGTGCTTTTTCAACTCCACACAACAGAAAAATGACGCGTATCCTCCTGGCGATCTGCGGCTTGCTGGCGGTTGCCGCTGGTGTTGTAGGTATCGACGATAATCTGCCCGGCATACTGCTAGCCTTCCTTGCAGCGACTACCTTTGTCCTTGCATTCGTCCACCCCTGGCGAACCGCAAAGAAGTTCATGTTCCTCCTCCTGGCGTCGGTACTCGGTTTTGTTCTCTACATCATTCTGAACATCATTCTCGATACTGCCGCCCAGGATCCAACAACCGCGGGTGCGCTCCAGGATCTGCTGCAGAGCCCCGTTGTCGATGCCTTTAGTATAATCATCGCCATGATCTGCCCTGCGGCCGTCATCGTTGGCGCGGTCGGCTCGGTTGCCATGTTCATTCGCAACCGTCGCCGGCCAGCTTGAATCCGTGAAGCAGCTGCCTAGCACCGGCTCCAGTGGACAGCGGCTCTGGCGCTCGTGCGCAGGCACAATTTGCCAGAAATGGCACATAATTGTGAATGAGTCTCGCCAATCCGCCGCTGCTGCTGAGCCAATCCGTTATGCGGCACCGTCTGTGGATCCTCCGCCTCCACCTTCTGCACGGAGTCCTCTATGAACACGAGAAGTGATGCAATGAGCCAGCTGCTGGACCAAGTCAATCGCGAGCTATCCGCGCGTGGCTTCCTGGTCTTCCCCGGGCGAGTAGGGGCCGAAGGGCCGACGGCCTTCTGGCCGGTGAAGCAAGGAATTGTGGGCTTCCTTGACCTTGCCGCGTCATTGGGAAAGCGAATGGTGTACGTTGATTCCGATGCGCTGACGCCAGATGACCTAATCGATGCTGTGGGCACGCAGCTCCTCGAAGTTCACGAAGCCCTGGATGCGGAGACGCCGGAGGAGTTCTTCGAACTGGCGGCGGTGTCCGGCGAGGCCGAGGTCAAGGACTTCCTCAGATTCGGCAAGGAGCACTACGGCCGGGTGACTCGCGTCAGCGTCGAGTGGGTCGACGAGGGTGTTGTGCACAGGTTATGGCAGTACGCCGACTGGCACAGGGCGCTGATGGACAAGGCGACGGAGCTTGCCGATCTCATCGATGCACTCCAGCGTGACCCGGAGTAGGTGCAGCGGGCAGGAGTCGCCCAAGCGTTGCGGGTCAGGCGAAGTGGCATTCCGCGTTGCGCCGCGCCAGTCCGGATGCCGCATACCAACTCGCTGCAGCCCTGGAAGGACACCAGGACACCTGCCCAGACCGCACACCTGCCCTCCCGAAGGACACACCTGCCCAGTGCCGCACACCTGCCCTGGCGGGCGGTGCCAGGGGGTGCTGGGTCGGGACGATGTGGCGGGCGGTGCCAGGGGGTACTGGGTCTTCGACTGACCCGGCTGGCGTGCGGAAGGCTGGATCGTGCCTTGCTCGCCAGATTGCGCGACAACGGGTCAACCGTCGCCTGAGCCGCCGGGCAGCTGGCCCTCGCAAGCTCGGGGTCCCACGGGGATGTTCCGCGATGCTGCGCGAATCCCCTCCGGGGACGCTACGCGGAGCTCGAGGCCGTTGGGCGGAAGGGGGATGGCCCTGGAACCCAGAAGGAGCAGGATATGCCTAGTTGGCAGGCTCATGTCCTTGAGATCTACCTGATCATCAAGAGGCGCTTCTCGGACCAGTCGGGGCAGCTTGACGTCGCAAGAGAACGAGTCGATGTCGAGTCCTTGGCTGGGATGTTCAAGCCCCTGCGCCCAATCCAGTGCGACCCCGTAGTGGCAAACGGCGTGCCCGCCGAATGGATAGTCCCTGAAGGCCCGCAGATGTCGCGCGCCATCCTCTTTCTCCATGGGGGATCGTTCAACTCAGGTTCTATTGCCAGCCATCGAACGCTTGCTGGCAATGTTGCGATCGCATCCAAGGGCCGTGCGTTGCTGATCGACTACCGCCTCGCCCCTGAGCACCCATTCCCGGCAGCCGTCGAGGATGCTGTGGCAGCCTACGAGTGGCTCCTCGGCCAGGGCTGTGCCCCCAGGCAGATTGTTGTCGCGGGGGACTCGGCCGGAGGGACGCTCACGTTGGCGCTGCTCATCCACCTTCGGGATCACAACAGGCCCCTGCCAGCCGCCGCTGTATGCCTATCTCCTGCGCCCGATCTCACCTTCTCTGGCGAGTCGTGGGTGTTCAATTCAAAGAAGGACCTCATGCTAGACGAGAGGAAGGAACGCCGCGCTATCGAGATCTATCTGAAGGGGGCAGATCCGCGTGCGCCTCTCGCTTCGCCCTACTTCGGTGACTTGCGAGGCCTGCCTCCGCTGCTCATCCAGATCGGTTCGCATGAGCTACTCCTATCCGACGCGACGCGGGTCGCTGAGAAGGCAAAGGAAGCAGGCGTTGATGTGACCCTGGAGGTGTGGCCGGAGATGCAGCACGAGTGGCAGTTTGCAGCGAAGGTTCTGCCCGAAGGCAAGCGAGCAATCTCAAACATAGGCGCCTTCGTGGAGGCCGTGTTGTCTAGGTCCGCCATGCGCGAAGGGATCCCTGCCGCCTGACAACTCGCCAGACTGTGTGAAAAGTCGGGCCGGTGGGGACCTATCCCTCAGGGTTTGCGCGGATTGACGCGGAAGTGGGGCCAGAGTGCATTGCAGGCGCGCGATCCGGGCTGTGAGTGGGAACGCGATTCGCGGCTTCGGGGTTTCCGTACAGGCTCTCGCTGCAGCTGATCCGCCGGGTGCGTTGTCCCGGGCTACCCACAGGCCGCTTCCAGCTCCAAGCGTGCGTTGACATAAGTACGGTCGGATGTATAATAGGCGAGGGAGTATCCTCGGGCACCCGCCACCGCAGCCTCACTGAAGCCAACGTCGTCAGCATGGAGCACAGCCCGCGATGGGCGGTCGCGAGCATGGCGTCTGGATGAACCCACTGCGTCATGCCTGCGAGGCTCGCTCCTTGTGGGCCCAGACACCGGCCGTTCGCATGAATCCTCTGTCGTCGGCTAGACAGTGCATGGGCTTCTTGAAAGGGAGGTGAACGATGCCCAAGTTCCTTCGCGTCAACATGACCGACCAGTCCACCAGGTTCGAAGACGTTCCTGACAAGTATCGCCTGTGGGGCGGGAGAGGGCTGACCTCCGGAATCATCTCCGACGAGGTGCCCCCTACGTGCCATCCCTTGAGCCCCGACAACAAGCTCATTATCGCACCAGGGATCGTCGGTGGCACTTCTGCGCCCACCTCTGGTCGCACCTCCTTTGGCGGGAAGTCCCCGCTGACGGGCACGATCAAGGAAGCGAACTCCGGGGGGCTCTCTTCCCAGCAGATCGGCCGCCTGGGCCTCAAAGCCATCATCATCGAGGGTCAACCGGCGGAGAGGGGCAAGTTCTGGCTTCTTAAGGTCACTAAGGACGGTGCCCGGGTTCTCCCGGCCGATCACCTCAAGGGCAAGGGCATGTACGAAGTGTGTGACCTGCTCTGGAAGGAGCATGGTGAAGGCGTCGCAATCATCGGCATTGGGCCAGCTGGTGAGATGCGTGCGACGGCGGCAGGCATCTGCATCAACGACCGCGAGAACACCGCCGGCCGTTACGCGGGGCGCGGAGGCCTCGGGGCGGTGATGGGCTCGAAGGGACTCAAGGCGATTGTCGTTGACGACAAGGGCGGCCCCGGGGTTGCCATCGCCGATGAGAAGAAGTTCAAGACGGCCACCAGGAAGCTCACCGACGCCTCCTTGAAGCATGACCTCACCAAGAAGGGTGGGGCACTCAACGCCTACGGTACCAACGTCCTCGCCGGGGTCTTGAACGAGGCGGGCGGCTACCCGACGCGCAACTTCTCTGCCGGGCGCTTTGAGCTGACGCATCAGATCAGCGGCGAGGCGAAGGCGGAGATCATCCACAAGCGCAACGGAGAAGGCATGACCGGGCACGGGTGTCACCCCGGCTGCATCATTCAGTGCTCCGATCGCTGGGCCAATCCCGACGGCTCCTTCAAGGTCTCGGTGATGGAGTACGAGTCCGTGTGGGCTCTGGGCGCCAACTGCGGCATAGGCGACCTGGACAAGATCGCCGACATGATCTGGGCCTGCAACGACGTGGGACTTGACACAATCGAGATGGGCGGCGCGATCGGCGTCGCCATGGAGGGCGGCCTGCTGCCCTTCGGGGATGCGGACGGCGCCATCAAGCTCATCAACGAAGACGTGCGCCGGGGAACGCCGTTGGGCCGCATCGTCGGCAGCGGCGCGGCACTCACCGGCAAGGCATTTGGCGTGTCGCACGTGCCCGTGGTCAAGGGTCAGTCCATGCCCGCCTACGAACCGCGCGCCGTCAAAGGGATCGGCGTGACCTATGCCACAAGCACCATGGGTGCAGACCATACCGCCGGCTATACCATTGCTCCAGAGATCCTGGGGGTTGGCGGGAAGGCAGACCCGTTTGCGATCGAGAAGGCGGAGCTGTCGCGCGGCTTCCAGGCCTCGACAGCCTTCATCGACACGAGCGGGTATTGCCTGTTCGACGCCTTCTGTGTCCTCGACATCCCGGAGGGTTTGGCGGGCATGGTGGAGTCCTGTGCGGCTGTCCTTGGCACGGACTGGACCGTCAATGACATCGGGCGCTTGGGGCTGGAGGTATTGCGGAAGGAACGCCTTTTCAATGAGGCAGCCGGGTTCACGAAGGCGCATGACCGCCTGCCCGACTACATGACCAAGGAGCCCTTGCCGCCGCACAACACGGTCTTCGACGTGTCGCCTGAGCTTCTCGATGCCGTCTATGACTTCAGCCGATGGCCCGCGGTTGAGAAGTAAGGAGTGAGCGTCTGAGCGTTCGATCCGTCTTGTTGCAGGCGTTGGCGAGCAGGCGTGACGCGCCACCGATCAGGGCAGAGGTCCGTTCAGGGCTCGACTACGGGGTCGAGCCCTGAATGTGCCTGTGAGGGATAGTCCTTGGTTGAGGCGCGACTGTTCGGTTCGCTCCGTCGTTTCGCACCGGAGCCAGCTGTGATCGGAGAATCGATTGTTCGTGTACCATTCGTACCTGGGGAGACTGTTGAAGCCGTGCTGATTCGGCTTGGGGTCGCCCCGAGTTTGGAGGTCAGCAACGTTTTCGTCAACGGGCGCTATCACTATCAAGCCCTGGGGATGCCTGTGAGCGACGGTGACCGATTGGGGGTGTTCCCGAAGAACATGGGGATGCTCTACGTCTGAGGCGACCATCGCTCATCGCCTTGTCCTCGACTTGGGTACTCAAGGGGGTGATCCCGGAGCGGCGGGGTGTTGGAGGCTGTTGACCGGCAAGCCGCCCCGCCTCGCCGTCTGGGTTCCCCGGATCGCAGTACGATCTGAGCGGCCTTGGTACCAGACGGTGTGAGGGGCCATCGTACCTGGCAGAGTCCACGCCCCCACGCCGAAGGAGTTGCGCTCGCCATGATCGAAGTCCATCTCTATGGCAGATTCCGACGGTTGGCCCCCAACGCTGCAACTCTCGGCGAAGCCATCGTTTCTATGCCCGTGGACGAGGGCGAGACGATCGAGACGGTCGTGCGACGCCTGGGCATCGATCCGAACGAGCTCAGTCACCTGTTCCTGAATGCAGAGTACTCAGGCATCCACCGTCGGGTGAACTCTGGCGACCGGCTGGGTATCTTCCCCCGCGAGATGGGGCTGCTGTATCGACAGTACTTTCCGAAGATCGAGTGATGGTTGCTGCTTCGCCAGTATCCGATTCCCATCCTGCGACGTGATGCGTTCGACCTCACCTCCGGTAGCGGTTCGTGAGGCCTTTCGATGATCGAAGTTGATGTGCGGCTCTATGGTAACCTTCGCAGCCTGCATCCGGGGATCAAGCCTGGCGAGGCGCTGCGGTTGACGCTTCCGGATGAGGCTACGATCGCGCAGCTGCTGACGGCATTGTCCATCCCAAGCGAGACCGTCAAGATCGTGTTCGTGAACGGCGTGGTCTGCGAGAGCGGCCATGTGCTCGGGCATGGAGACCGGATTGGCGTGTTCCCGCCCATCGCCGGGGGTTCTGTCGGGCACGGCTAGACCCCCGGAGGCAGATGCCGGGTAGAATGCCCCTGCAATCGTTGTGGCGCCGGGACCGAACTCCCTCCTCTGGCATGCCCCTTCGAACCCCGCAGATTCCCGCGCACTCCGCAGCGGGCATCGGCCTGTAGTCCCGTGTAGCGTATCAGCTAGAGTGAGACAAATCGGGGCTCCAAGTTGAGACCCACTTGTTCGGCCTGGGCGGTCATCCCGAAAGGACACCCGGTTCGCCCCCTCCGGGGATGCTCCCAGGAGGACCCTGGGACCGTGTGCGCGAGGCCGCAAGCCCCGGCCCGTCGGGGCGAGACGGCCGGGACGGTGTGCGGCGGCCTTCCGCGTGATCCGGCGGATCGTCCGGACAGTGGCTTCCACGCTCTCTCTCTTCTCCGGGTAAGGGGCTTCTTCATCACCCTATTTTGGCCGAGAAGTGTGTCTCAGCAAATCTCTCCTAATGTCCCATTCGGTCTGACGAGGTACAATCTGTAACCATCCCTGCCCGGGATGGCAGCGGTGAGCGCAGATACTCTCCTCAACTCGCCTGGGCGGCTTCGAATTGGCTGTTGTAGAGCTCGGCATAGAAGCCGCCGCGCGCCAGTAGATCTTCGTGTTTTCCCTGTTCCACAATGTCGCCGTCCCTCATCACCAGGATCAGGTCCGCATCGCGGATAGTGGACAGACGGTGGGCGATGATGAAGCTAGTGCGGTTCTGCATCAACTCAGCCATGGCCTTCTGGATCAGCACTTCGGTGTGG